>DAIOEQ010000070.1:0-5260 GCA_036746215.1 Prevotella sp. | reverse complement strand
GGGGCGACACACACATTGGCATGTGTCGCCCCCGCAAACCTTTATTGCGTAGGGTCAGCGATCGATGCGCCCGCCACGCGAAGTCATGTTGGCCAGGATTTCCTGTTCGCTGACAAGGTTCTGGTCGCCGGGAATGGTGTTTTTCAAGGCCGACGCCGACACGGAGAAGTCGAGACAGCGTTGCTCGTCGTCAGGCCACTTGAGCCGGGCGTGGATGTAGGCGGCCACCCAGGCGTCGCCGACACCCATCTGGTCCACAATGTCATTGATGTCATAGATGCGCGAGTAGTAGATGTCGCCATCCACCCAAAGCACGCCGCAGTTGACATGGTGCTGGAAGGTGAGGATGTTGCGGTGGGCCATGAGCATGCGGTGACAACGCGGAAACATCGCGTGCAGGCGGTCAAAGTAGTGGCGGTAAGCGTCCTTGTCAAACTGGTAGTCCTCGCCGAGGGCCGTGAAAGGGATGGGATCCATGCCGCTGGCCACCTTCCACTCATTCTGGTCGCCGAAGATGAACGCGCTGTGGCTCATCAGCTCGCGCAGCGACCGCTGGGCGTCAGCCCCGGGATATTTCCACAGGTTGGCCCGATAGTTGATGTCGCAGGTCAGCTCCAAGCCCCGCTCGTCGGCCATCCTGACGGCTTCCAGGGTCGTGTCGAGGGCGTCGCGCGAGGTGGCGCAGGTGATGCCCGAACAGTGGAAGAGACCGGCCTCGCGGAAGATGGGATCCCAGTCGATGTCGCCATAGGCCAGGGTGTTGAACGACGAGTCGTCGCGGTCGTAGACCACACGCGAGCCGCGCATGGCCGCCGAGGGCTCAAAATAATAGGTGCCCAGGCGCTTGCCGCCCCTCACGGTGTGGCGAACATTGAGCCCCAACTCACGCAGGTGCATGAGAGCGGCCTCGCCCATGGCGTTGTCGGGCACGCGGGTGACATACTCCACATCGTCGCCAAGTTGCGCCAGCGACACAGCCACGTTGGCCTCCGACCCACCGTAGGCGGCATCGAAAGGTCCGTTTTGGAACAGGCGCTGGCCGGCATGCTTGGAGAGGCGCAGCATAATCTCACCGAATGTAACGATTTTCATGATGCAATAGCTTGTGATGAGCGCCCTGCCGAAGGGGCCGGACACCGATATTGACTGCAAATTTACGCCTTTCGCATGAAAACGCAAAGGGCAAGGCCATAAAAAACGCCATCCCAATGACTTGGGATGGCGTTTTTCGGGTTGGCACCTTTCCGTGTTTTGTCGGTGCCGTGACAACGATTAGTCGAGGCCCTTGCCGCTGACAAGCGCCAGCGTGTCACGGGCGATGACAATCTCCTCGTCGGTGGGGATCATGACGACCTTCACCTTTGAGTCGTCGGCGGAGAGCACCTGCTCCACGCTACGGCAGTGGTTGCGCTCGCGATCCATCTTCACGCCGAGATACTCCAGGCCGCTGCAGCTGTCCCAGCGCACGCCCTCCTGGTTCTCGCCGACACCGGCGGTCCAGACGATGATGTCCACACCGTTCATCGCGGCGGCATAAGCGCCGATGTATTTCTTGATGCGATAGTTGTACATCTGCAAGGCCAGGTGAGCCATCTTGTTGCCCTCGTTGTCAGCGTTCTCGTTGTCGCGCATGTCGCTGGAGATGCCAGCCACGCCGAGCACGCCGCTCTTCTTGTTGAGATACTCCGACATCTCCTGCGGCGTCATGCCGCTCTTCTGCATCATGTAAGTCACGGCCGACGGGTCGATGTCGCCCGAACGCGAGCCCATCATCAGGCCGGCGAGCGGCGTGAGGCCCATCGAGGTGTCGATGACCTTGCCATACTTCACGGCGGCGACAGAGGCGCCGTTACCGATGTGGCAGGTGATGATCTTCTGTGTCTTGATGTCCACGCCAAGGAACTCGCACACACGCTGCGAGACATAGCGATGGCTCGTTCCGTGGAAACCGTAGCGGCGCACGTGATACTTCGAGTACCACTCGTAAGGGATGGCGTAGAGGTAAGCGTAGTCGGGCATGGTGCTGTGGAAAGCATTGTCGAACACGGTCACCTGGGGCACGTTGGGCATGAGCTCGTCGACAGCCTTCAGGCCTGCCAAGTGACCCTTGTTGTGCACGGGAGCCAGGTCGATGAGGCTCTCGATGCCCTTCTCCACCTCCGGCGTGACGATGCAGCTCTTCTCGAAGAGGTCGCCGCCCTGCACCACACGGTGGCCCACAGCGCCAATCTCGTCGAGGCTCTTGATGGCTCCCAGCTCCGGGTCAAGCAGGCACTTGAACACCAGCTGCACGCCCTCCTTGTGGGTGGGCAGGTCGGCCATGATCTGCTTCTTGGAGCCATCGGCCAGCTTCACCTTGATGAAAGCCTCGTCGAGGCCGATGCGTTCCACACCGCCCTGCGCGAGGACCTTCTCGCCGTCCATGTCGTAGAGTTTATACTTGATGCTGCTGCTACCGCAGTTTAATACCAAAATCTTCATTTCCTATGTTGTTATTTGTTGAATGTTGCGCGTTGAATGTTGTTTATGCGTGTCGGAATTTCCATTCAAGCCTTCTTGGCGTCCTGTGCCTGGCAGCTTGTGATGGCCACCATGTAATAGATGTCGTCGACCGAGCAGCCACGGCTGAGGTCGTTGACAGGACGGGCGATGCCCTGCAGGATCGGGCCGATGGCTGTGGCGCCGCCAAGGCGTTGCACCAGCTTGTAACCGATGTTGCCCACCTCCAGGTTCGGCGCGATGAGCACGTTGGCCTGTCCGGCGATATCAGAACCGGGAGCCTTCTTGGCGGCCACGGCTGGCACGAGGGCCGCGTCGGCCTGCATCTCGCCGTCGACCTTCAGGTCAGGATACTTCTCCTTGGCGATCTTGGTGGCGTCGACCACCTTGTCGATGATGTAGACGCTCTTGCCTGTCTCCTTGTCCTTGGCGTCCTTGGCGGAGCCCTTGGTGGAGAAGCTCAGCATGGCCACGCGAGGATCGGCAAAGCCCGCGACGCTCTTGGCGGTCTGGGCGGTGGTGAAGGCGATCTGCGCCAACTGGTCGGCGGTGGGGTTCGGCGTGACGGCCACGTCGCCCATGACGACCACTCCGTCCTCGCCGAACTGATGCTGGTCGGTGATGAGCAGCATGGCGCCGGAGACACAGGTGATGCCAGGAGCACACTTGATGATCTGAAGGGCGGGACGCAACGTGTCGCCCGTGGTGGAGAGGGCGCCGGAGATCTGTCCGTCGGCGTCGCCGGTCTTGATGATCATGCAACCGAGATAAAGGTTGTTCTTGGTCACAAGCTCACGGGCCTGGTCCACGGTCATGCCTTTCTTCTTGCGGAGCTCGGCGAGCAGGGCGGCGTATTCCTCCGTCTTCTCGCAGTGGAGCGGGTCGACGATGGTGGCCTTACCGATGTTGGCAAGGCCCCATTGCTCAGCTTCTTTCTTGATGTTCTCGGGATCGCCGATGAGTATCAGGTCGGCGAGGTCGTCGGCCAGCACCTTGTCGGCAGCTTTCAGTGTGCGCTCTTCCTCAGCCTCGGGAAGAACAATGCGTTGTTTGTCGGCTTTGGCACGCGCGACAATTTTCTCTAATAAACTCATAAGTGTATGTTTTTAATCGATTAAAATCTCATGTCTTGCAGGGCCGTCCCTACCCTTCGGCTCATCCTGTCATCTCCTTGGCGAGGATGCCCTCAAGCTCCTCAGCCGAAAGGCGCAGGCGGAACTGTCCCTTGATGGCCACGCTGATGCGCCCTGTCTCTTCAGAGACAATGATGGCTATGGCGTCACTGTCCTGCGAGATGCCCAGCGCCGCACGGTGGCGCAAGCCCAGCTCCTTGGGGATGTCCATGGCGTGGCTCACGGGCAAGATGCAGCCTGCGGCCTTGATGCGCTTCTGCGAGATGACCATGGCGCCATCGTGGAGGGGCGAGTTCTTGAAGAAGATGTTCTCAATGAGCAACTTGTTGACGTTGGCTCCGATGAGTTCCCCTGTCTGCACGATGTCGTCGAGCGGCGTGGCGCGCTCAATGACGATGAGCGCGCCAATCTTTCCCCGGGCCATGTCCATGCACGCCCACACGATGGGCATGATGGTGGCCTTGTCCTCCTCGGGGCTCTTGCTCTTCTTCGAGGAGAAGAACTGCAACACGTTTTTCACGCGCTGGTGGGCTCCGAGCTGGTAAAGGAACTTGCGAATTTCCTCCTTGAAGAGCACGATGAGACCGATGACGCCCACGCTGACCAGCTTGTCCATGATGCTTCCGAGCAGCCGCATCTCGAGCACTTGCGAGACGAAGAGCCACACCAGCACAAACACCATGATGCCGATGAAGACGTTGAGCGAGCGGCTCTCCTTCATCAGACGGTAGAGGTAGTAGAGCATCAAGGCGACAAGGAAGATGTCGATGATGTCCTTTATGCCAAATTCGAAGAACATAGTGCGTTGTATAATTTCACGGCTTCCACGGCAGGCTTCACGTCGTGCACACGGATGATCGACGCTCCGCGCATCAAGGCCATGGTGTTGACCACGGTCGTGCCGTTGAGCGCCTCGGCGGGAGTGCTTCCCAAGGTCTCGAATATCATGCGCTTCCGTGACATGGCGGCCAGCACCGGCAGCTCCATCACCTGCAGCTTGTCCATCTCGTCAAGGATGCGGAAGTTGCCGGCGCGTGTCTTTCCGAAGCCGAAGCCCGGGTCGAGGATGATGTCCTTTTGGTGCAAGGCGCGCAACTGCTCCACACGCTCCGCAAACTCCAGGAGCATGTCGCGCAGCGTGGCTTGCTGGGACATGAGAATGTAGGGAGTGCCTGTGGCGGCCGTTAGCGGGAACATGTGGGGGTCCTCACCACCCGACACGTCATTGATGATGTCGGCGCCAAACTCCTCGATGGCCATGCGGGCCACCGAAGCGCGGAACGTGTCGATGGAGACAATGGCGTCGGGAGTGACAGCCTTCACGATCTCCAGGCCCCGCCTGACACGGTCAGTCTCTTCGGCCTCTGTGGCAATGGCGCCACCAGGCCTTGTGGAACAGCCGCCAATGTCGATGATGGCGGCCCCCTCGCCCACGAGGGTCTTGGCCCGCTGGGCGATGTCATCATCGCTCATGGCCCGGCTGCCGGCAAAGAACGAGTCGGGAGTCACGTTCATGATTCCCATCACCAAAGGCGTCTTCAGCGTCAACAGGCGGCCACGGATATTCAATGTGTAATTCATATTCGTGGCAAAAATAATAATATTAATTGGAAAATCAAATTCATTTT
>DAIOEQ010000069.1:2489-9109 GCA_036746215.1 Prevotella sp. | reverse complement strand
CGACGGCGTGTGGAAGTTCAAGTGGGTGCCCGCGCCCGACCAAAAGCCCAAGGGGTTTGAGGCGCCGTCCTACGACGTCAGCTCGTGGGACGACATCGACGTGCCCGCCACGTGGCAGGTCTACGGCGTGCGCCACAACAAGAGTTGGGACAAGCCGCTCTACACCAATGTCGTCTACCCCTTCACCTTCGACAAGACCACCTACAGCGTCATGGCCGACCGACCCTCCTGGTACACCTACGGCGAGAAGATGAAGAACCCCGTGGGAAGCTACCGCCGCGACTTCACGGTGCCCGAGGCCTGGGACGGGCGTGACGTCTACATCCGTTTCAACGGCGCCGGGCACGGCTACTATGTCTGGGTCAACGGGGAGAAAGTGGGTTACGCCGAAGACTCCTACCTTCCCTCGGAGTTCAACATCACCCGCTACTTGAAAAAAGCCGCCAACACGCTGGCCGTGCAGGTGTACAGGTTCACCAGCGGCTCGTTTCTCGAGGACCAGGACTACTGGCGACTGACGGGCATCACGCGCGACGTGTTCCTGTGGTCGGCGCCCAAGACGCAGATACGCGACTATTTCTTCACCACCACCCTGACAAACAACTACACGCAGGCCCAGGCCCAGGTCGACTATGACATCGAGGGCAGCGGCCTGACGGGCGGCCTCATCGAGGCCAAGGTGATGGACGGCGCGACCGTCGTCGGCACGGCCAGCCAATCCGTGGATGGCGACGGGAAGGGGACGCTGACGTTCACCGTCGACAACCCGCGCCTCTGGAGCGCCGAGCAGCCCAACCTCTACGACCTTGTGCTGACGCTCAAGGAGGCCGACAAGACCATCGACGTGCGTGGCGGCAAGGTGGGATTTCGCGAGGTGGCCGTCCGCAAGGACGGGGCGCTCACCATCAACGGGCGCCGCATCGTCATCCACGGCGTCAACCGCCACGACTTCAGCACCGTCAACGGACGAACGGTGTCAAGGGAGGAGACCGAGAAGGACATCCTGCTCATGAAGAAGCTGAACATCAACGCCATCCGCACCAGCCACTACCCCGATAACCCCTATTTCTATGACCTCTGCGACAAGTATGGCATGTATGTGCTGGCCGAGGCCGACGTGGAGTGCCACGGCAACCAAAGCCTGTCGAGCGAGCCTAAGTTCAAGGAGGCCATGGTGGAGCGCAACCGCAACCATGTGCTCTGGATGCGCAACCACGTGTGCATCTTCATGTGGTCGTTTGGCAACGAGAGTGGCGGCGGCAACAACTTCGAGGCGGTGGCGGCGGCCATCAAGGAGCTCGACAAGACACGCCTCACCCACTATGAGGGCAACAGCCAGTGGGCCGACGTCACCAGCACGATGTATCCCAGCGTGGCGACCATCGAGAACATCGGACGCGACCGGCAGAACGAGTACAACAGCGGCAAGCAGCCGCGGCCCCACATCGTCTGCGAGAACACACACGCCATGGGCAACGCCATGGGCAACCAGCGCGAGTACTTCGACCTCTATGAGAAGTATCCGGCGCTGACCGGCGAGTTTGTGTGGGACTGGAAAGACCAGGGACTGACCGTACCCGTGCCCGGCTCCGCGTCGAAGACCTACTGGGCCTACGGCGGCGACTTCGGCGACGTGCCCAACGACGGCAACTTCTGCACGAACGGCATCATCTTCCCCGACTACACCTACTCGGCCAAGGCCGTCAACGTCAAGAAAATCTACCAGCCGGCCGACTTCACCATGACGGACGCCAAGACGGGGCGTTTCACCGTGACAAACAAGATGGCCTTCAACAACCTCAACCTGTATGACTTCAAGTACCAGGTGCTGGAGGATGGCGTGGAGGTGTCGGCGGGCACGCTGTCGGGCATGGACGTCGAGGCCGGACAGAAGAAGGAGTTCCAGATTGCCGGCCTGCTGCCCAAGAAGCCCAAGGCCGACGCCGAATACTTTGTGCGCTTCAGCGTCACGCAACCCCAAGCCACGGCATGGGCCGACCGGGGCTACGAGGTGGCCTCGGAGGAGTTCTGCCTCACGCCGGCCACCGACAGGCAGCCTTACCAGCCAGCCAGCGCCGAGCCGCTCACCGTCACCGACGGCAACCAGGGCTACGTGGTCAAGGGCTCCAACTTTGAGGCCACCTTCTCCAAGACGACCGGGCAGATCGGCAAATACACTCGGAACGGCAAGCAACTGATGGGCAACCTGAAGTTCAACGCATTCCGCGTGCCCACCGACAACGACGGACGCAAGAAAGAGGAATGGGACAACATGGGACTGCGCAACCTCACCGCACAGCCGGGCTCATGGACCGTGGAGCAAAAGGACGGTGCCGTCTTCCTGTCCGTCAACACGGTCTACAAGGGAAGCGGCAAGACTGCGTTCACCACCTCCATGCAGTACAAGGTCATGACCGACGGCGTCATCTCCGTCACCAGCATGATAGACCCCGCGCAGAAGGGCACGGTGCTGCCCAAGATGGGCTACACGTTCGACATGCCCGAGGGCTATGAGCGTTTCGCCTGGCTCGGAAGGGGACCGTGGGACAGCTACCGCGACCGCGAGGAAGGCAGCCTTGTGGGGCTGTACCACTCGACGGTCACCGACCAGTGGACAGGTTTCTGCCTGCCCCAGGAGACGGGCAACAAGGAGGACGTGCGCTTCATCTCACTGACCGATGAGGGCGGACGCGGCCTGATGGTGGTGGCGCCACAGCGCATGGCTTCCACCGTGGGCCACTGGCGACCCACCGACATGTACACGGACCGCAACAACCGCAAGCGCCACCCGTATGAGGTGAACTTCATCAAGGGCAACGTGGTCTGCGTCGACGCCTACAACCGCGCGCTGGGCAACGCCAGCTGCGGCAGCGACGTGCTCGACAAGTATGAGATCAAGTCGGACCGAACGGAGTTCAACTTCCTGCTGATGCCGCTCGACGGACAGCTCTCCGACTCCGCCCTGGCCGCCAAGGCGCGCGTGGGCCTCTCGCAGTGCTCGCCCGTCGCCATCAGCAGCGCCAAGGGACGCGTCAGCCTCTCGACATCGACCGAAGGAGCCGACATCTATTACAGCACCGACGGCGGACTCACATGGAAGAAGTATGCGGGCGACATCGACATGCAGATGGGCGGAACGGTGTCGGCCTACTGCCAGAAGGCGGGGCACGACAAGAGCATCGTCACCTCAGCCTCGGTGGGCATGTACATCGACAAGTCGGCATGGAAAGTCGTCAGCTACGACAGCCAGCAGGGGGGCAACGAGGTGGCAGCCAACGCCATCGACGGCGACCCCAGCACCATCTGGCACACGCAGTACGCGCCCTCCACGGCCGCCTATCCCCACGAGATCGTGGTCGACATGAGCAAGACGTACCGTGTCACGAAGTTCGTCTACCAGGGACGCACCGACATGGCAAACGGACGCATCAAGAAATATGAGATTTACCTCTCCAACAACCCGAAGGTGTGGGGAAGCCCGGTCGCCACGGGCTCGTTCGACAACACGGGCGAGGAACAGCTTGTCGCGCTGGACGCGCCTGTCGACGCCCGCTACTTCCGCCTCATCGCCCGCTCGGAGGTCAACAACAACGCATGGTGCTCCGCAGCCGAACTGGGCATCGAGGCCAGCGGGACCACCGACCCGGTCACCAGCGAGCTCACAGGCCCGCAGGCGGCGAAGTCGTATGTCATCAAGGAAAAGGCATCGGGACTCTTCCTCCACAGCCAGGCCGGTGGTGACGGCGACTTCTGCCTGGGCAACTTTGACGCGAAGGACGCTTCCTACCGCTTCAGCTTCACGCCCGTGAAGGGCTTCACCTCTTACTACAAGGTGAAGACCAACGACGGCTACATGGGCAAGGGCGGCTCCTTCTGGCTGGTGTCGCTCAACAGCGCGGCCACGTCGAGCGACACATGGATGCAACTCGAGTCCACGGGCGCTAATGGCGAGTACTACATAAGGGGCCTGTGGCTCGACAACCGCTATGTCAACCTTGACTCGCGCAACGTAGGCTCGTACATCTACGCCGACAAGCAAGAGCCGGCCACCTTTCTCATCTATCCCGCCGCGCAGGCACTGGCGGTGGCGGCCGTGAGCCAAGCCCACCAGGCTTCGGTGAGCGTGGACAAGCGCATCGTCAGCGTCACGACGCCCGTCGCCTCCACGGTCAGCCTCATCAGCGCCGCGGGCGCCACGGTCTACAAGGGCGAGTGTGCGGGACGGTTGGCTTTTGCCGTCAAGCAGAAAGGGGTCTACCTGCTGCAGGTGAAAGGCAAGAGCCAGCGTCTCGACGAGAGCCTGAAAGTGATTGTCGACTAAGATTATCCGTTCGCACGACAACGAAAATCCCCGCCCCCCCCTGACGTGTGTCTTCAGGGGGAGCGGGGATTTATAGTACCCACCCGATATCAATCGGGGAACCCGCGAGAGGTCAGGGACGACCGCCTGACGAGCCTGTGAGCAGTGCCGTCACCGAGGTCGACGACGTGCCGTTGGTGAGCGTGTAGCTATTGCCCTTGGTCAGGCCGCCACAGGTGATGAGCACGGATGCGCCCGAGCCTTGGCCGCCAAGGCCACCACCCTGTCCGCCGGGACCACCACCTTGTCCGCCGGGGCCACCACCCTGTCCGCCGGGACCTCCCTGTCCGCCGGGGGCAGCGGCACGTCCGCCCATGCCGCCCTGCGACGACGCCGCGTAGGTCGAGGGCACGGTGAACGTGGCCAGCGTGTCGGAGCCGTTGACGAGCGACACCACATTGCCGGCCGTCACCGAGAGGTTGCCGCTCACGTAGGGCTGGGTAGAGGCCGACGTGCTGGGCACGGAGTTGCCGCCGCCCACAGCCAGCAGCGTGCCACCGGTGAAGACCACCGAGTAGCCGCCCTCCTCATTGGCGTCTATGCCGCACTCGGGCGCAGAGGTGCCGAAAGCCTTGATCACGCCACCGGCGATATACATGTTGCCGTTGGCGTCGAGACCGTCGTTGTCCTTCGCCACCACGGTGATGTCACCACCATTGATGTGCATGTGGCTCGACGAGTTGATGGCGTCATCGTAAGCGTTGACGAGGATTGTTCCGTCGTTGATGGTCAGTTCCTTCTTGCTCTCGATGCCCTCGGCGTTGTTGCCCGACGTGCTCACGGTGATGTTGCCGCCGTCGATGACCACATCGCCCTCCGCGCGGATGCCCTTGGGCGACGACTTCTGCGCGGTGGAAAGCCGGTCAGACTGGCCCGTGTAGTTGGTGTATTCCGTCCCATTCACATAGGCGTACATGCCGCCCGTGGTGGTGATGGTCAGCGTGCCGCCATGGATGGCCAGGTCTCCGTCACAACCGACGCCTTTGCCGCCACTGCCCGAACTGGTCAGCGTCAGCGTGCCGCCGTCAATCCGCACGGCGCCATCGGCAGAGACGCAGGCCGATGCCTTGGTCTTCTGGTCATCGCTGTCCCACGTGCCGTCGCCCGTGGTGGTGACGGTCAGCTCGCCGCCGGTCATGGCAAAGTCGCCCTCGGCCTTCAAGCCCTTCGAGGCGCGGCCCGTGATGGTGGCCTTCAGCGTGCCGCCGGCCAGCGTGATGGCACCCGTGTCCTCGGCCTCGCGGTCGGTGTCGTCCTTATACGACACCTGCACGCCATCGTCACCCACGCCCGAGAGGGTCAGCGCACCGCTCTCCTGGAGGAAGTATTGGTTGCAGTTGACACCGTCTTTCACCGCCTTCAGCACGTTGACCGTGCAGTTTTTCATTTCCACATATTCCTTGGCGTAGATTGCGTGCGCCGTGTTGCCGTAGACATTGAGCGTGCCTTTGCCCTTCAGCTCCAGATGACCCTTGCACGCGAGGCAGGCCTTCTGGTTGCCGTCGGCGCCGTCGGTCAGCGTGTTCTCGGTCCCTTTCTTCACGCTGAGACTGATGCGCTTGCCGTCTTGCAGGTCGATGGCCGCGCCCGACGGGTTGGTGAGCGTCAGGCCGTCCAGCTCAAGGGTGGCCTTGTAGGAGCCGGTCATGACAAAGGAACCGTCGGTCGACGATCCGCTCAAGGCGTAGGTAATCTCGCCGCAGGTGGCATCACCCACCTCATCGGCCTGGACGATACTGACATGGGCTCCGCTGGTCGTGGGCGAGACATAGCGCGCCACGTTACCAGCCACCGTCACCGAGGCTTCCGAGCCCTGATAGCTGACGGTGACGCTGTTGTCCGTCACGTCACTTTGGTCCACATACATCCGCGTGATGTCGGCCACGGCGAACGTCTTGCCCATGATGGTCAGCGAGGTGCCGTCCTGATAGGTCATGGTGCCCGTTTGCGTGGCGGGGAAGTCGTAGGTCACGCGGCCCACAACCACATGGAGCGTCTGGGCCTCCGCGCCTATGGCGAGGGAGCCCAAAAGGAAAATGGAGGTTACGATGCGTTTCATCTTACTGTCGTCTTAAAGGTTTTTCCGTTGCTTTTCACAAGATAGACACCCTTGGCCGCTCGCTGCGTGAAGGAAGAGAGGCTGTCATACTGCCCGAGGTTGACTCCTGTCAGCGTGAAGACCGTGACGGGCGCAGGCGCGCCGTCTTCGGTCACAGGGGCGAGACCCGTCGATGAGCCATTGGAGAAAAACATACGGGCC
>DAIOEQ010000069.1:0-2479 GCA_036746215.1 Prevotella sp. | reverse complement strand
GCAAGCGTGTAGGTGCCCTGTTCGTTGGTGGCAACCAGATGGCCGTCGGAAAAGGTCATGGACAGCGACGACACATCGAGCGCCAACGTGGTGCTGTCGGTCTTCTGGAGGGTGAGATGCGTGTAGTCACCCGCCTTCGCGCCCGTTGCCCAGCCAAGCAACAAGGCGATGAACAATGATTTTGTCATTTTCATAAGCTGTATATAATAAAAATATGTGCGTCCGCCCTTGGATGGAAGACTTTAGAACTGGGTCCTAAGGCAACGCTTGGTTCATGTTGCTGTGTTCGTGATGGTTGCAAAATTAATAATTTTATCATTTTACACCCAACTTTATGCAACATTTGTTACAAGTCTCCTCATTTATCGCATATTTATACCTCATCAAATACTTTCATGAAGACCAAGAGTGCCGGCGCAAACAACCGTCGGACAACGACGTCAAGGTGTATCTTCGGTGCCTAAACAAACGGGAAAACCATGAATGCGAAACAAAACAATGAGATTGGAAAAGATGACAAAGAAATGTGAAGTTGCACATTTCAAGAAAAAAACTTCGAGAAGTTTTGCTCATGTCAAAAATATCTCGTACCTTTGCATCGCTTTTCCAGAAGAAGCCCAGATGGCGGAATCGGTAGACGCGCTGGTCTCAAACACCAGTGGAGTAATCCATCTCGGTTCGAGCCCGAGTCTGGGTACAAGGAGACGACTAAGAGGTTGTGAGTCAACGCTTAGTCGTCTTTTGTTTTTCTCGCATCCTACCAAGGGAAGCAGGTGCGGCTGGAGACACGGAAGACAAGTGGACCAAGGGGCATACGGAAAAGGCACAAAGCCTGACATTTCTGACACTTCATGCGCGACAAGCGCGTCACAAACACTCCCCAAAAGTCTCATTGACACACAATAATGGGGGCAAATGTGTCTTTTTCTGCCACATAAACCTTTTTTGTTCAAGATTATTTATTACCTTTGCGGTTAACAACTTTTTGACATGAAGGACATTTGTAGCATCGGGCACATCACGCGCGATAAAATCATCACCCCACAGAGCACAATCAGCATGGCTGGTGGCACCTCTTATTATATGTCACACGGCATCAGCCACCTGCCACAGAAAGTCAGTTACCAACTGGTGACCAAGGTGGGGCAGGGGCAGATGGGAGAAGTGGAGAAACTGCGCCAGGCTGGCGTCGACACCATCTGCTATCCCAGCCGACACACCGTCTACTTCGAGAACAAGTATGGTGAAGACTCCAACAACCGCACGCAACGCGTGTTGGCAAAGGCCGACCCGTTCACCGTTGAGGAGATGCGCCCATTGGAGGCCCGCATCTTCCACCTGGGTAGCCTGCTGGCAGACGACTTCTCGCCCGAAGTGGTGAAGTACTTGGCCACCAAGGGCTTGGTGTCTATCGACGTGCAGGGATACCTTCGCGAAGTGGTGGGTGAAGACGTGAGAGCCATCGCATGGAAGGACCAAGAGGAGATCTTGTCGGCAACCAGCATACTGAAACTCAATGAGCACGAGATGGAGGTCATCACCAACTCCACCGACCCTCGCACCGTGGCGCAAATGCTGGCCGCACAGGGCGTGAAAGAGGTGGTCATCACGCTGGGCAGCTACGGCTCGCTCATCTATGCCGACCGCCATTTCTACGAGATACCCGCCTATAAGCCTCGCCAAGTGGTGGATGCCACGGGCTGTGGCGACACCTACTCCACCGGCTACCTCTACTGCCGCCTGCAAGGCATGGGCTATGCCGAGGCCGGACGCTTCGCCGCCGCCATGTGCACCCTCAAGCTGGAGCATAACGGTCCCTTCGACGGCACCTTCGAAGACATAGAGCGCATCATCAAGTGAACATCCCCGTCAGGATCAGGTCTCATTCCCATTAGTCTCATCCTCTCGGCCATCCAATAACGCCTCCAGGTAACGTGACAACCGGTCTTTGCCCACCTCCTCAAGGCCTTGGCCAAAGGTGAGGAGACGGTCGGCCAGCCTCACAGCGAGGTTGAGGTCATGGGTGGAGAGCACGATGACCTTATCCATGTCGTGGGCAAGCGAACGCAGGAGCCTCATCATCTCCACCTTACTGGGGTAGTCGAGATAAGCCGTGGGCTCATCCAGCAGCACCACGGGTGTCTGCTGAGCCAAGGCCTTGGCTATCATCATCTTCTGGCGTTCACCATCGCTCAGCGTGTTCACCATGCGCTGGGCCAAGGGAGTCAGCCTGGTCATGCGCAGCGCCTCGGCCACAACCTGCCGGTCTTCTTCGCCAAGATGGCCGAAAAAACCGGTATAGGGCATGCGGCCGAAGCCCACGACCTCCTCCACTGTGAGGTTTGCCACCTCCACGCGGTCGGTCAGCACCACGCTTATCCAGCGCGACACCTCCGCCCGACTAAGGCCAGCCAATTGTCTCTCTGCACCATCGGACACCAGGGTCACTCCACCAGCCAGAGGCGGTTGCACTCCGGCC
>DAIOEQ010000068.1:0-9322 GCA_036746215.1 Prevotella sp. | reverse complement strand
GAAAGGTGCCTAACCGCGCCCTCAAGGCTCCCGCTTCTCGCCATGACCCCTCGTTTGGGCCTCTTCTTGACGTGTCAGGCGGCTCTCTCGGTCTCTATTTGTGACGACTGCGAAGTGTTAAAATCCGGAAACAATTTTTGACGGTTTTCATCGCGTTTCCAGTAGTTGACATGATTTTTTCTTCCGAAACCTTTGTTTTGTTTGAAAGAATTGTTACCTTTGCACATGAAAGGAAACCAATGGCTCCGTAGCTCAGTTGAATAGAGCATCAGATTCCGGTTCTGAGTGTCGCGGGTTTGAGTCCCGCCGGAGTCACCACATCAACAACCATAGCACTTATGGACATCGCTGAACGATTTATCAATTACACCAAGTTTGACACCCAGTCGGCTGAAGACTCCGACACGGTACCCAGTACCCCGAAACAACTTATTTTCGCCAAATACCTGAAAAAGGAACTTGAGGACGAGGGCCTCAAGGACGTTGAGATGGACGACATGGGCTACATCTACGCCACGTTGCCCGGCAACACCAGCAAGAACGTGCCCACCATCGGTTTCATCTCCCACTACGACACGGCGCTCGACGCCAGTGGCGCCAACATCAAGGCGCGCGTGGTGAGCCACTACGACGGGGGCGACATCGAGCTCTCGCCCGGCATCGTCTCCTCACCCAAGAAGTTCCCGGAGCTCCTGGCCCACAAGGGCGAGGACCTCATCGTCACCGACGGCACCACGCTGCTCGGCGCCGACGACAAGGCCGGCATCGCCGAGATCGTGCAGGCCATGTGCTACCTGCGCGACCACAGCGAAATCAAGCATGGCGACATCCGCGTGGCTTTCAACCCCGACGAGGAGATAGGCATGGGCGCCCACCACTTCGACGTGGAGAAGTTTGGCTGCCAGTGGGCCTACACCATGGACGGCGGCGACCTCGGCGACCTGGAATATGAGAACTTCAACGCCGCAGCCGCCAAGGTCACCATCAAGGGCGTCAGCGTCCACACGGGTTACGCCAAGGGCAAGATGGTTAACGCCTCGCGCCTGGCCTGCGAGTTCAATGCGCTCATCCCCGAGACCGACATTCCCGAGACCACGGAGGGCTACCAGGGCTTCTACCACCTGCTGGGCATCAACAGCCACTGCGAGGAGGCCAAGCTCAGCTACATCATACGCGACCACGACCGCAAGCGCTTTGAGCAGCGCAAGGACTTCATGGAGGACATCGCCCGGCAGATGAACGAGAAGTATGGCGAGGGCACCGTCACGGTGGAGCTCAAGGACCAATACTACAACATGAAGGAGAAGATAGACCCCAACATGTATGTCATCGACATCGTGCTCAAGGCCATGCAGGAAAGCGGTGTCACGCCCAAGGTGGAGCCCATCCGCGGCGGCACCGACGGCGCGCAGCTCTCCTTCCGCGGACTGCCGTGCCCCAACATCTTCGCTGGCGGCGTCAACTTCCACGGGCCTTACGAGTTTGTCTCCATCCAGGTGATGGAGAAGGCCGTGAAGGTCATCACGAAGATTTGCGAAATCACAGGCACGTACAACGACTGACGGTCGCTTGCGTGTCAGCATCAACCATACGGAAAGAGGGGCGCATCATCGGTGTGCCCCTCTTTGTTTTCCAGCCGCTGGCCTTGCCGGCCGGCCATTCGCTCATCATCTAAAATCATTGCTCATGGCAGAACTTCCCAACCTCATCAAGGACCTGGCGCTCATCCTGGTGGTGGCCGGCGTGGTGACCCTTCTCTTCAAGCGGCTCAAGCAACCGCTCGTCTTGGGCTACATCGTAGCCGGATTCGTGGTGTCGCCACACATGCCCTACACCATGTCGGTGGTCGACAAGGGCGACATACACACCTGGGCCGACATCGGCGTGATGTTCCTGCTCTTCGCCCTGGGACTCGAGTTTTCGTTCAAGAAGATACTCAAGATGGGCATGGCGCCCGTCATCGCCGCCGTCTGCATCGTCTTTTGCATGCTCATGATGGGCATGGGCGTGGGCAGCGCCTTCGGCTGGGGACGCATGGACTGCATCTTCCTCGGCGGCATGGTGGCCATGTCGTCCACCACCATCATCTACAAGGCGTTTGACGACATGGGGCTCCTGCAGCAGTCGTTCGCCCGCCTGGTCATGAGTGTCCTCATCCTCGAGGACATCCTGGCCATCGTGATGATGGTGATGCTGTCGGCCATCGCCAGCGGCAGCAACCCCGACGGCGGGCAGATGCTCGGGTCGCTGGTGCGCATAGGCTTCTTCCTCGTGCTGTGGTTTGTGGTCGGGCTCTATGCCGTGCCCACCTTCCTCAGAGCCACGCGCAAGCTCATGACCGACGAGACGCTGGTCATCGTGGCCCTCGGTCTCTGCTGCGCCATGGCGTGGATATCCACGGCGGTGGGCTTCAGCTCGGCCTTTGGCGCCTTCGTCATGGGCAGCGTGCTGGCGGAGACGGTGGAGGTGGAACGCATCGAGCGCGTGGTGGAACCCGTGAAAAACCTCTTCGGGGCCATCTTCTTCGTGTCGGTGGGCATGCTCGTCGACCCCGATGTGCTGGTCACCTACGCCTTGCCCATCGTTGTGCTGGTCTTGGCCATCCTCGTGGGGCAGGCCGTGCTCGGCACCCTCAGCTACATGCTCAGCGGCCAGCCCCTGCGCACGGCCATGCGTTGCGGCTTCTCCATGGCGCAGGTGGGCGAGTTTGCGTTCATCATCGCCTCCCTGGGCATGTCGCTCCATGTCATCAGCGACTTCATCTACCCGGTCATTGTGGCCGTGAGCGTCATCACGACTTTCCTCACACCTTATATGATAAGGGCTGCCGAGCCGGCCTTCAGCCTGGTGGAGCGCAGCCTCCCGCGCAAGTGGCACCGCCGCCTGGAGCACATGGGCGTGGCCCACCAGGCCACACCCGTGGAGCAGAGCCTGTGGAAGCGGCTGTTCAAGAAGATGGGGGTCAACACGCTGGTCTACACCATCCTGTGTGTGGCCGTCACCACCATCATGCTCACCTTCGTGTTGCAGTTCATGCGCCACCTGTTGCCCCATTGGTGGGCCAACGGCGTGACGGGCGCGCTGGCCGTGCTGTGCCTCTCGCCGTTCATGCGGGCGCTGGTCATGAAGAACAATCACAGCGAGGAGTTTCGCACGCTATGGACCGAGAGCCGCCTCAACCGCCTCCCCTTGCTCTTCACCATCTTGGTGCGTGGCGCCATCGCCACGGCCATCCTCTTTTATATCTGCAATTACCTGGCCCGCTTCGCCAACGCCCTCGTCATCACGCTCGCCGTGGTGGCCATCGTGCTGATGGTGCTCTCGCGGAAGCTCAAGAAGCAGAGTATCACCATGGAGCGGCGCTTCGTGCAGAACCTCCATTCGCGCGACATAGCTGCGCAGGTCAGCGGCAAGCGTCGCCCGCTGTTTGAGGGGAAGCTCATCGACCGCGACATCCACATTGGCGACTTCACCATACCCGAGGACTCAGAGTGGGCGGGGCAGACGCTGGCCAGCCTGCGGTTTGCCACGCGCTTTGGCGTGCACGTCAGTAGCGTGTTGCGCGGAAACCAGCGCATCAACATCCCCGGCGGAGGAGCCATCGTCTTTCCCGGTGACAGGCTCCAGGTGATCGGGAACGACGACCAGCTACAGGCTTTCGGCTCCGCGCTGAAGGCGGACCTCGTGCCCGAGGACCCGCATGTCGAGGAGCGAGAGATGAAGCTGCAGAAGATGAAGCTCTCGGCGCGCTGCCCGTTTATCGGCAAGGCGCTTTCGGAGAGCGGCATCAGGAGCAAGTACAACTGCATGCTGGTGGGCGTGGAAGGCGGACAGCACGACTTGACGAAGATTGACCCGGCGAGAAAGTTCGAGCAGGGAGACATCATCTGGGTGGTCGGCGAGCGCCAGTCGATACAAGACCTGGTGGCCACCAACTGACCCTTGGCGTTCAAGCCATGTGAACCCCACAAACGACACAACCCGATGCCAGCTGATGTTGGCATCGGGTTGTGTCGTTTGTGGGGGATGGTCGCCGCTGAGGCTCAGTACCACTGCACGGCGTTGCTGTAGCCGCTGCGTTTCTCATACTTCAAGGCGTCGGTCAGGGTGGCGGCGTTGCAGCGGAAAGAGAAGTTGTAGCTGGTGTAAGGCGCGAGCACCACCGAGCAGCTCATGCCGAAGCAGTGGAGGTCGCGTTGCAGCGAGGCAGTGGTCATGCTGATAGACTTGTTCTCGAAGTCGTAGCCGCTGGAGAAGCTGATGTTCCATCCGTCACTGATGCGGAGGTTGCCGCTGAAGTTCAAGGTCTGCGTGAAACGGTAGGGATAGCGCATTGTCTTCTTGTTGAACTTGGCCTCACGTGTGTCCTCACGCATCGTGATGCCGTAGCCCACGGTCAGCGACCAGGGCATGGAGAACGTCATGTAGCCGTCGGCGTCGGTCTCGGCCTTGCCGCCGCTGTTGCCGCGCTTGGCGCGATGCTGGCCCTTGACCATATCGTCGTCCACATTGCTCTCTATGTCGGTGTCGCGGCCCTCGTCGTCATCGCTGTCGTCCTTCTTGTCCTTCTTGTCGTCGCCACCGCCAAACCATTTCTTCAGTTGCTCGGGATTGAGGGTGAAAGAGAAGTTTTGTGACATGCCCTGAAAGCGTCCGAAACGGCCACGGCCCCACTCGGTGTGGTTGCCCACGTAGGGATGCCCGTTGTCGTCGAGCTCGTAGGCGTAGGTCGCGAAGACGGCGTTCATGTTGAACGTGTAGCTCTTCCACCACTTCAGGCGCAAGCGCATCGACAAGTCGCTCCAGCGATGGGTGGCGGCCGCCATGTTGTAGGACATCGAGGCGCCCAGCTCGTCGATGATGCTGATCTTCTTGTAGCCCGTGCTGTCCTTGTCGGTCTTTACCTTCATCTCGATGTTGTTGCTCACGTCCCAGGAGATGCTTCCCGTGCGTCCCTTGCCCGGCACGCCGTAGAGAGAGTTGCTGTAGGGGGAGTATTCCACGAGTGAGACATTGCCGTCGGCGTCGGTCTTCTGGTAGGTGTCGTAGTAGCCGTAGCGCGCCGAGCCGAAGTTGGGCGCGTAGCTGAAGCTGATTTGCGGCGTGAACACGTGGCGGATCTGCCAAGGGTGCTTCTTGAACAGGCGGGGGCTGCTCGTGTACATGCCGTAGAGCTTGGTGCTGGCCGAGAGGCTCAGGTTCCAGTTGTACACGTTATGGAAGCCGTAGGTCGTGTCGGCCACTTCCACTTGTCGCGCCTTGTCCCATGAGCGCTTGATCTTGTTAGAGTACATGCGGTCGGTGAAATTGAACGAAGGCGTGACGTTCAGGTAGTTGAACAGGGTGAAGTTGGCGTTGACGGGGATGCTGTGCTGCATGCCGTTGCGCCAGTCCTTGATGAGGTTGGAGTGCATCAGCTTGTCCTCCTTCGTGCTGATGGAGTTGCTCAGCTGGCCCGTGTAGCTCACGGAGATTTTCTCGTACCAGCGCTCGTCGCCCACCATGTGCTTGCGGCGGAAGGGATAGAAGCGGCTGACGCTGATGTTGAGGTCGGGCAACGTCATGGCGATGGACGAGTCGCGCATGTTCTGCGAGAGGTTGGCCGAGCTGCTCAGCGACAGGCCCAGGCTGGAGAAGGTGGTGCTCCAGCTGACGGAGGAGGTGCGCGTCGACTGGGTGAGCGACTGCGGATTGTACATGCTCATGAGGTTGTTGCGCTCGTAGCTCGTCGAGGCGAAGTTGACGCTGGCCGACAAGGTGCTGAACGGATTGGCCTTGGCGTCCTGCCTGTGGCTCCACTGTATCTTGAAGCTCTCTTGCTCTTGGAAGTCGGGCATGCCCTTGTCGCCGGTCTTGGTGTCCTGGTAGCTGAAGAAGAACGAGCCGCTGTACTTGTAGCGCTTGCGGTAGTTGCTGGCGGCGGAGAGGCCCCATGAGCCCTTGGTGTAGATCTCTCCCAGGAGCTTGAGGTCCCACTTGTCGCTGATGGCGAAGTAGTAACCGCCGTCGCGAAGGTAGAAACCGCGGCTGTTCTCGTCGCCGTAGGTCGGCATGATGAGGCCGCTGGAGTAGCTTTTCGTGAAGGGGAAGAAACCGTAGGGGATGGCCAGCGGCAACGGGACATCGGCCACCACCAGGTAGGCAGGGCCGAAAACGGCGTCTTTGCCGGGGCGAACCTTGGCGCGCGAGAGGGCGATGTAGAAGTCGGGATGCTCGGCGTCGCAGGTCGTGTAGCGCCCGTGAGCCAAGTAAATCTCACCATTGGCGTTGCGCTTGGATATCTGGCTGGTCAGGTACCCGTCTTGCTGCTGGGTGTAGGCGTTGTGGACCAGGCCTTTCTTCGTCTTGAAGTTGAAGGCCATCGTGTCGGTGTCATAACTGTCCTGGCCCATGGTGAAGATGGGCTTGCCCTTGATGCCGCCCTCGGCCGATGAGTCGGGCGAGCCCGTGGCGTGCACCAGGCTGCTGTCGAGGCTCATGTAAATCTTGTCGCTCTTGAGGTTCATGTTCTCATAGTCGACGTTTGACGAGCCGTAGAGGTGGGCGGTGTTGGTGGCGGCGTCATAGACAAGCGAATCTTGCGCCTCGTAGGCCACGGGGGCGTCGATGCCGTTCTTCTTTTGCTTGTTGAGCGAGTCGAGGCGGATGGAGTCGTCGACGGCCTTGTTGTGGCGGTAGATGGCCAGTTGCAGGGAGTCCATCTTCGTCGTGTCATTGGCTGCGGGGATGGTGTCGTCACGGCCTATGGTATCGGCGGCAACAGCCTTGTGGCGCTTCCAAAATTGAGACACGGAGCTGTCGGCCATGGCGCATGCCACGACGAAGAGCAGGAGTGCTATAAAAGATTTCGTCCTCATGAAACTGCAGAATATCCCTTGTCGAAAAGCGGGACAAGCCCTCCCGAACGTCGGAGGCGTGTTCCCATTGAATTGCAAAATTACGCAATAATAAGGGAATATAGCGTGTTTTTCTTAATTTTAACTATCCCTCAAACAGCTTTTCCCATGTCTTGAAGCGTGCCAATCCCTCTTCTCCAAATTTGGAGAGGCTTTTCTCGGCCTGTTCGTGGGTCTTCTCCCTTTGCAGGTTCGACTTGCTGTAGAACTTGTCGGCATAGCAAATCACCTTCTCCTCCAGCGTCTCCGGCAGGAAATTCTGGTGGGGGAGGGGCAGGTCTTGCGACAAGATGTCGTGGAGCGACAGGCCGGCGCCGGTGTGGCGCTCGCAGACCCGTGCGTGGCGCTCATAGCCCTCGCGTCTCATCAGCTCGGCGCCGATGCGCCCGTGGCAGATGTAGGGCTCCGTGCCGTGGCAGGCGATGCCTGGCGCGTCGCAACGGAAGATGCCAATGTCGTGGAGCATGGCTGCCTCTTCCACAAACTGGCGGTCCATGCCCAGCTCGGGATGGGCGTCGCAGATGCGCAACGCACGATCGGCGACTTGGCGGCTGTGACAAATCAAAATATCCCGAAGCCGATTGGCCTCGGGATAATATTTATCGATGATTTTCTGATAATCCATCTTCTTGCGATGTTGCAAAGGACGTTAGTCTCTCTGGATGTAAGCCAGGACGGTGCCCTTCTGCACCTTCGAGCCCTGCTTGGCGTTGATCTCCACGAGCTTGCCTCCCAGATCGGCTTTCACCTCGACAAACTCGCCCCAGGGAGCCTGGATCCAGCAGAAGGCGTCGCCTTCCTTGTACTCCTTTCCGATGAAGGGCTCCACGGCGGGAGCTGCCTCGCCGTCGCCTTGGAATTCCCAGAAGATCTGGCCCTTCACAGGAGCCACGATGGCGTCGGCCTTGGCGTGCTTGAAGGCGGCAGCCTCCTCGGGCGTCACCTTGGCGCCGAGCTGCGCGTCCTTGGCTTTCTGCAGGTCGGCCAGCATGTTCTTCTTGGCCTGGCCGCTCTTGTAGTTGCGATACTGCTCAGGATGCATGGCCAGCTCGAAGAGCTCCTCGTCGTCCTTGCCATACTCCCAGCCATTCTCGTCCATCTCCTTCTTGAAGTCGTCGAGGGCGTTGGTGAGCAATGTGTGAGGGTCGGCGTCGGTGAATTCGCGGCCTTGCTTGGCGGCCAGTTCCTTCAGCTCGGGGGCGATCTCTCCAGGCACCTTGCCACTCTTGCCGAGTATCATGCCCCACATGGCATCGTCCATCATGACGAAGCGGCCCTTGCCCTGCTCCAGGGTGAGCAGGTTCATCAGGGCGATGTTCTTGGTGTATTGTGAGAAAGGTGTCACGAGGGGTGGGTATCCCACACGGGGCCACACATAGGCCACCTCCTCAAACAGCTTGATGAGCAGGTCGTCCATGGACAGTTCGGCCTCGCCCTTTTTCTTGCGGATGTTGTTGATGGTGGTGCGCATGCCGCCGAGATCCGCCATCATGGAGCCCATCATGCCGCCCGGCAGGCCGCAGGTGAGCAGGAGGGATGACATGAGCTTGTTGCCAGGGTTGATGAAGTAGCCCAGCCACTCGTCGATGAACTCCTGGGTGAGGGCGCGGGCCTTCATGTAGGCGCTCATGTTGATTTCGGGAACGTCGAAGCCTGCGTGTTTCAGCATCGACTGCACGGAGATGATGTCCGGGTGGACCTTGCCCCATGACAGCGGCTCGATGGCGGTGTCGATGATGTCGGCGCCGTTCTCACACACCTCCAGGATGGAGGCCATCGACAGGCCGGGACCGGAGTGACCGTGATACTCGATGACGATCTCCGGGTGCTTGTCCTTGATCATCTTGGTGAGCTTTCCGAGGAAAGCGGGCTGGCCGATACCGGCCATGTCCTTCAGGCAGATTTCCTCGGCGCCGGCCTCAATCTCCTGGTCGGCGAGCTTGGCGTAGTATTCCAGGGTGTGCACGGGCGACGTGGTGATGCAGAGCGTGCCCTGCGGCGTCATGCCGGCCTCCTTGGCCCACTTGATGGAGGGCGCTATGTTGCGAATGTCGTTCAGGCCGTCGAAGATGCGGGGGATGTCCACGCCCTGCGCGTGCTTCACGCGGTACATCATGGCGCGCACGTCGTCGGGCACGGGATACATGCGGAGGGCGTTGAGACCACGGTCGAGCATGTGGGTCTTGATGCCCACCTCATTGAATGGCTTGCAGAAGGCGCGCACGGCGTCGTTGGGGTTCTCGCCGGCGAGCAGTTGCACTTGCTCGAAGGCGCCGCCGTTGGTTTCCACGCGGGCGAAGCAACCCATGTCAATGATGACGGGAGCTATGCGCTCCAGCTGGTCCTTGCGTGGCTGGAACTTGCCGGAGCTCTGCCACATGTCACGATAGACGAGACTGAACTGAATTTTCTTCTTCATTTATTCT
>DAIOEQ010000067.1:1843-9366 GCA_036746215.1 Prevotella sp. | reverse complement strand
AACACACCTTTTTCGCACTCCTTTTCCGCAAGTTCCAGGCTGTCTGCCATTAAGAAAGCATCGGCAAGATCTAAGCGGTAATACACCTTATTGGCAATTTTGGCTTCGGGCAACTTGTCGTAAATGACAACAGCTTGGCGCGCATACGCTATTGCTTTCTCTGGATCCGACACGTTCAAAGTCTTGGAGCACAGGCTAAGCGCCAAGCACTGGGTATAGGGATCATGTACCCTTCGGGAAGCCTTGATGGCTTTTGTCAAGCAGTCCACTGCACGCTCCGAACTGTCATTGAGCGCATAATATTTACCCATGTAGTATTGGCACTTGGCGTAAAGCGAGTCATCAGGATGACTATTATAATAGGTGTAGGCAGGACGGATGAGCGAATCGCTGCGCACGTCCACGCCACTTTTGTCTTGGGCGATGGTGTAGACCAAGTCATACCGCGCCTGTTCATCGCCCAGGTCGCAAGAACCGATGCTATCGAGCAGGCGCAAGGCGCTGTCGGGCTGGGTCTCCACCAACTGGTAAGCCCTGCCGATGACAGCGCGATGGTCCCGGTCGCACCCCTCCAGGGAGAGCAACAAAAAGGCCAACAGGCAGGAAACGATGTATGATGCCTTATGCTTCATGATGCCGTGCCCTTACGTAGGCCGCCTAACGCTTGTAGTCGACCTTCACCACGATGACCTTCACATGCTCGCCACCCTTGCCCGTCTTCACCTTGGCCACATGCCAATCGGAGGGAAACATGATGTTGAACGTTCCGGGGATGCTCTCGAAGCGCTTGAGCCGCGCGGCGTCAAACCGATAGTGCTCCACGTCGGGCTTGTAGTCGCCCAGGGGCACAGACGTGTCGTGGTCGAGCAACGCGAAGCCTTCCAAGCCATCGACCACAATCATGAAGTCAATCTTCTCGCGATGCGATTCCGAGCCCTTGCCGGCCTGGAGATCGGCCTCGCCGCACCAGTTGGTGCCGTCCTCGACCGACGCCGTCAAGCCCGAGTCGCCGATGGGCGTGCGTCCGGGCTGGAGCGCCTTGAGGTCGTTGGCCTGGAGCCAGGCAAAAAGAGCGTCCCACTGGCGCTTGTTGCGTGTGTACTGGATGTAGAAGTCGGTGAGGTTGACCGATGGCGCGGGCACAGCCTTGGTGAATGCGCCCTTCCACGCGCCGCGTTTCACCCACTTAGCGGCCACCTTGGCCACGTCTTTCGGATACTGGGCTGTATAGGTCTGTGCGGCCACGTTGCCATGGGCCAGCGCGAGGGTCAGCGCGAGCGCCGCCACATTTTTCATTGCTTGTTTCATCTTATCAAGGTTTTGAAATTGTCAAATTATCAGGGTTTTGAAATTGCCAAAGGTGGTAATCCGCCTAAATTGTGTCAAGATACTTGCCTGTCGACCATTCGGCGAGGCCAGCCTCGTCACAAGGGCCTGACGATGCGTATGCCCGTCTGCGAGGGATGGCGCGCCATGTAGGTGGAAAGCAGCATAGGCTCCTCCACCACCTTGTGATGGACGGATGAGGCGTTGAGCATGTGGAGGCCGTCGGCGTGCCAGGCGGCGATGCCTATGTGACTGGTGTCGAGGCCTTTCTTGGAGGTGAGAATCACGATGATGTCTCCATCGTGGATGGTCTGGCGGAGCAGCTTGCTGTCGGCCAGTTGGGTCTTGGGGATGTAGCGGTAGCGGCGCCCGCTGATGGAGTCTTCCATGCGCCGCACCTCAGCCACCCACTCCGGGTGCTTGAGCAACATGGGATAAGCCTCGGTGTGCGTGGTCATGTAGTTGGCCCTGACGGTCTGCACGGCGGTGAAGGGCGGCGTGGGGCCCTGTATGTCGCGCACGATGCCCATGCGCACGTTGTCTTGTATCCAATAGGTGAAATAGTGAAGGCGGTCGGGATAGTCGACCTTGCCGCCGCGATAGCGTATGAGCCGGAGGTTGGTGCAGAAGTCGGCGAAGGTCGTCTTGTGCTGGCGTGCGCAGCGCGTGAGGGCCAAGACGGTCTCCACGTAGGTGGTGCAGTCCATCTGACGGAGGTTGACCACGAGGCGCTCGTCAGCGTTTTTCTCCAGCGTCTTGGCCACATAGGGCAGTCCGCAGAGCTTGCGGGCGAACCACATCATGGGGTTGGCGCCCGTGGAGAGATGCGCCGCCTGGCCGAGCAGGCGCGCCACCTTCACCGAGTCGCTGCGCCAGTAGTCGGGCGTGGCGGCCTGCGCGGTCAGGGCGGTGGTGAGGATCAGCAGTAAAAGGATGATGTTTTTCTTCATGTCTGGTGTGGTGTGGGACGGTCATCTCCGCCCGAAATTGTAACCGAAATAGATGTTGACCGAACCGAAGATGTTGTTGGTTCGGAATTGTTCCTTGCGATAGTTGTAGGCGTGGAAGATGGCACTCGCCCCGGCATACCAGCGCGTGTTGTTCCACACCAGTCCGAGTCGGAGCACGCCATCGAGGTTGATGTTCTTGAAGTCGAAGTCGCGGAAGAAGTCTTCTGACTTCTGTTGCACGTCGCTTGTCGACCGCTTGTAGCTCAGCGAGCCCATGAGCGAGGCGTTGAAGAGCCAGTTGTAGGCGAAGACCCAGTTGATGCCGTAGCCTCCATAGATGGAGTAGTCGGTGTATTTCACCTTGGAGAACTTCATCGCCGAGTCGATAGTCGCCTCACCATAGTCGGAGCCGAGACGCTGCTCCACGAGGGTCCCGAGCTTCTCCCAGTCGACATCGAGCGAGTGGCGCGTGTAGCCGATGCCCACCATGGGGCTGCCGGCGGTGCGCCGCTGCACGGTGCTCTGGCTGTAGGCCGCCGGATAGGAGAACTTGCGGTGGTTGAAGATGTAGTAGAGGTTGCCGCCCGTGATGCTCGAGTGGAAGCCGTCGAACGACGCTCCCTTGATGGGCCGCGTGTCGATGTCCTTGCCCAGGTTGAGCTTGGCGATGGTGTAGTCGTCGCCCGACTTGCGGTAGAACAGGTCGAGGCCTATCTGGTTGCTGTAGAGGCTGAGGTTGAGGTCTTGCTTCTTGTCACCGCTGCCAAGGTGCGTCAGGTCGACGGTGTAGCCGAGGAACACCCATCGCCACCCCACATAGGGCCCCACCTTGACCGAGGGCTTCGGCGAGAAGCCTATCTCCTGCTTGTTCTTGTTGGCGAGATAGTAGACCTCGTAGGTATTGGTGTTCTGGAGCATCACGGTGAAGTTGTAGTGCTGTGGCTCCACATAGTCGGTGTCGACACGCGAGAACTCCTTGGCAAACTGGTAGAGCGCGTTGAGGATGGGGTTGCGCAACTGCCGTCCCACGGCACGGCGAGGCTTCTCCACCGCCACGGTGGTGTCTGTGGCGACGGGAGCGGCCTGGCTTGCCAAGCCCACGAGGAGTGTGAGGAGCAATGCGCGGATTCTCATAGTTCAGAACTTGCCTAAGATGCGGTCCATGACCCAGTTGGTGGGCGTGGCGCTGACGCTGGTGGCCTCGCAGGTGCCTATGCCCTGCAGGTGCTCCACGACCGAGCGGATGATGGGCAGCTGCACGTGCGCGGGGTTGGGAATGATGAAACTCTGGTTGCCCTCGCTGGTGACCACCTGGATGGGGTCGTAGTTGTAGACGGAGAAGCCCATTGACCCCTTGTCGCCGATGATGACGATACGGTCTTCCTTGGCGCTCTCGTGGCCGACGAAGCACCACGACGCGCTGCCGGGTATGCCCGTCTGGAAGAGAAACGAGGCGCTGATGGTGTCTTGTGTCTGGTAGAGGTGGGCGCGGTTGGCCGAGTAGCCGTGGGCGCGGATGATGACGCCGAAGAGCTGCTGGAGAAGGTCGAGCTGGTGGGGCGCGAGGTCATAGAAATAGCCGCCTCCGCCGGCGATGTCGGGCTGCAGGCGCCACGGCTGGCTGCCACCGCGCGCATAGTCGAGCTCGCGGGGTGGCACCGAGAAGCGTATCTGCACGTTGATGATCTTGCCCAGCGTGCCGTCGTCCACCAGTTGCTTGACCTTGCGGAAGTAGGGCAGGTAGCGGCGATAGTAGGCCACGAAGCAGGGCACGCCAGTCTGCTCGGATATGCGGTTGATGCGCAGGCAGTCCTCATAGTTGGCCGCCAGGGGCTTCTCCACGTAGCAGGGCTTGCCCGAGCGCATGGCCATGATGGCGAAGGTGACATGGCTCGATGGCGGGGTGGCGATGTAGATGGCGTCGATGGCGGGGTCGTCGATGAGCTCCTGGGCGTCGGTGTACCACTTGGGGATGTGGTGGCGCTCCGCATAGCCGCGCGCCTTGGCGGCGTTGCGGCTCATCACGGCCACAACCTGTGAACCTGGTACCTCACCGAAGGCGGGCCCCGACTTCTTCTCGGTGACCTCGCCACAACCGATAAATCCCCATCTGATTTTCTTCATCTCTTTGTTTCTTTAGAACACACCTTGATTATTTGTTGACCTCAAACGTGGCAATGACACCCTTGTGGTCTGACGACCACACGCCCAGCGGGGTCACTATGGGCTCCCGTGTGCCGAGGGGCACGCGCTTGCCGTAGGCGATGCATCCCTCTGGCCCGAAGAGCTCACAGCGCGTCACCTTCAAGCCCTTGCCACGATAGAAGATATAGTCGATGCGGTCGCGCTCGTCACTCTTGGGCGCCCACGTCAGTCGGCTCGCCTTCACGTCGGGGTTGTCGGCGGGGAAGGTGAAACCAGGATGGGTCAGTTCGTTGGGATGGGCCACGCGATAGCAGTCCTTGAAGCCCGCACGGAGAAGCGACGTGGTCTGCGGCCAGGCGACCACCACGCCATGATGGTCGTAGAGGTTGCGCGTCTTCTTCGTCCAGTCTTGCACCGACGGTTCGTTGAAGTCGCCTCCGATGATGGTGATGTATCCGCGTTCCTGGTCTCGCCGGGCCTCGGCCAGGAACATGGCGATGGCCTCGTCACGCTGCGAGAGGGCGTTGCGGCGCAAGATCTCAGCGGGGTCGGTCAGGGGCTCCATCTCCTGAAAGGTGTTGCCGTTGATGCCACGCACCTCATAGTAGGTGTCGTTGAGATAGTCGAGATGACTGGTGTAGACCGCCACCTTGCGACCACAGACCTCGGTCTCGAGCTTGTAGATGGAGCCGTGGTCGTCCTTCAAGGGAAACACGGTCTTGTGGGCCGTTATGGGGTGTCGGGAGAGCAACCCCGTGTCGTCGGAACGGAAGCCATAGTAGGTCAAGCCCCGCTTGGCCATGTCGGCACAGACGCGGGCGATGAAGTCGTCGCGATAGTTGCGCACCTCGCTGAAGGTCACGAAGTCGGGCCTCAACCGTTCCAGTTCGTTGAGGATGGCCTCATAGCCGCCCTTGACCGAGGTGCCCTCCTGCCAGATGTTCCATTGCAGCACCGTGAACGTGCCGCCTCGCCGTCCTGCCGCAAACGCCGCCAGCGACAGGGCGACAAGCAGGGTGAAGATGAGATAAATGCGTTTCATCCTTCTTTTGTTTGGTTCTTGCGCACTCGCCAATGGCCAGGCGCACTTAGTCTCTTGCAAAGATACAACGAAAAGATGACAATCCGCAGACTATCTTCCACATTTTCTTCAGTATGCAGCGGTGCCATCATCAATCAGACCGTTCAGTCATGGCTCGTTAACGAGTGCGATTGCAACAAGCCATGCGCTTGCAAAAAGAAATCGCCCAGGCTTATGTGCCTGGGCGATTTCTTTTTAGGTGGGGGGGGACTCAGAGGTCACATTCCACCTCGTATGTCTTGCCAGCCTTCGTGTGGAGGTCATATTCGTAGACCCGGCGAACCGCGAGGGGCTTGAAGTCTTTCAGCTTGTCAGACCGCAGAGGTTCCTTCACCTGGGCCGGCGCATAAAGCGCGTTGGGGCAAGCGCCCTTGGCTGGTTTCAGCCCCTTGCCCTTGAGGGGCACATAGGAGCGCAGGCGCAACACGCCGCCAATGACGGAACGGACGACGCTCTTGGCGAGATGGCCGTTGGCCCAGGCCATGTCCACCTCGAAACCGCCACGGGCGCGCAGTCCCTTCACCGAGCCTTGCGGCCACGCTGAGGGCAGGGCCGGCAACAACTGCACGGCACCATCATGGCTCTGAAGCAACATCTCGGCCACGCCTGCCGCACAGCCGAAGTTGCCGTCTATCTGGAAAGGCGGATGGGCGTCGAAGAGGTTGGGATACATGCGCCCGTTGGGATATTGGCGCTGATGAGCGTCATCGGGCAAGAGTTGCAAGAGGTTGCTCAAGATGCGGTAGGCGTGGTCGCCGTCTTGCATGCGCGCCCAAAAGTTGACCTTCCACGCCAGGCTCCAGCCGGTGGCCATGTCGCCGCGCTCCATGAGCGTGGTCTTGGCGGCGGTGAAGAGGTCGGGATGGGTGTAGGGCGAAATCTGGTTGGACGGATAGAGACCGTAGAGGTGCGAGATGTGGCGGTGCTCGTCACGCGGGTTGTCGGCGTCGGCGAGCCACTCCTGCAGTTGGCCATACTGTCCTATCTGCATGGGCGGCAGCTGTGCCAAGGCCCACGTGATGGTGTCTTGCAGCGCCTTGTCCCTGCCCAAGAGACGAGCGGCGCGAAGCGTGCTTGTCAAGGCGTCGAACACGATCTGGTTGTCCATCGTCGTCCCCGCGGTGACGTTCGACGACTTGCCCATGGGACCATGCTCGGGCGACACCGACGGCACGACAACAAGCCAACCTTTCGTGGGGTGTGGCACCAGGAAGGACAGATAGAACAGGGCCGTGCCCTTGAGGGCCTCATAGTGACGGCTGAGAAACTGCCTGTCTCCCGTGAAGAGGTAGTGTTGCCAGAGGTGCGTGGCCAGCCAGGCTCCGCCACTGGGGAACATGCCCCATGCGGCGCCGTCGACGATGCCCGTGGTGCGCCAGATGTCGGTGTTGTGATGAGCCACCCATCCGTCGCAACCATACATGTCACGCGCCGTGGCCTGCCCGGTATTGCTCAAGTCATCGATGAGGTCGAAGAGCGGTTGCTCACACTCGCTGATGTTGCCCACGTTGGCAATCCAGTAGTTCATCTCCGTGTTGATGTTGATGGTATACTTGCTGTCCCACGCAGCATAGGGCTCCTTGTTCCACACGCCTTGCAGGTTGGCGGGCTGTCCGCCGGGCTGCGATGAGGAGATGAGCAGGTAGCGGCCATACTGGAAGAGCAAGGCGATGAGGTCCTGGTCTTGGTTGTCGGCGAAATGGGCCAGGCGCTGGTCGGTGGGCAGCGAAGCGGCCGCGCTCGTGGGAAGGCGAAGCGCCACGCGGGCGTATTGCTCACGGTACTTGGCCACATGGTCTCTGAGCAGTTGTCCATAGTCGGCGGTGGTCACGCCTCCCAGCGAGGCCAGGTTGCGCGCCGTGGCGTCGCCATCGGTGCGATGGTAGTTCACAAAGTTTGTGGCGGCCACGATATATATGTAAGCCACGGAGGCATCGGTCACGAAGAGTGAGTCGTGGCGGGTCAGGACTCGCCCGTCGCTCTTGGCCACGACCTTGTATTTCGTCGTGCCGTCATCGTCC
>DAIOEQ010000067.1:0-1809 GCA_036746215.1 Prevotella sp. | reverse complement strand
AGCGACACCTTCCTGCGCCTCCCCTTTCACGCGTATCACGAGCGAGCTGTCGTTGCCTTCCACCAAACTCCTCAAGGGTGCCTTGTGGGAGACGGCGAAGTTGAGCTTGCGCTGTCCGTCGGCCTCCAGGCGCACGACGATGGCGTTGTGGGCCATCGACGCGAAGGCCGTCCGGCGGTACGTGGTGGCGCCGACGGAGTAGCGGGTGCGTGCCGTGGCGCTGTCGAGGCAGAGGTCGCGGCGGTAGCCCCGGACGGCGGATAGGTCATCGGCATCCTGGTAGTCGAAGAACAGGCTGCCGAGCGTCAGGTAACGCATGCCGTGGGGGCCTGTCATAAACTGCTGGTTGATGAGCCGCTCGGCCTCGCTCTCGCGCCCGTCGAACACGAGGCGGCGCACATCAGCGAGCTGCGAAGCCGACAGCTTGGGATGGTTGACGTGGGGGCCTCCCGCCCAAAAAGTCTCCTCATTGAGCTGTATCTCGTCATGCCGGACGCCTCCATAGAGCATCGCCCCGAGGTGCGAGTTGCCGATGGGCAGCGCCTCCCACCACGTGGCGGCAGGCTTGTCGTACCACAACTGGCGCACGGAGGGAGCGTCCTGCGCATGGCCCACGGTGGCCACGGCCGCCCAGAGAGATAGCAGGCAGGTGGCAAACTTCAGCTTGTTCATGGGTTTACGCATCGTTTCAGTCTTCATCATGGTTTCTTGTTAGTTCCCCCGGGAATGGTTTCCAAGTTTGCCCACAAAGTTACCACATTTTACCTAACGGCGTTTTTCGCCACGTCTCATAAGCGTTTGCAGATGAAACAAACAGGAATATCGCTGCTCTTTCAAGGTGGGTGCAATAAATCAGCTTTTTCATTAAGCGGTGGCAATTGATAGAGCCCAGCTCATGTTTATGAAATGGAAATAAGTCAAAGAGCACCGCTACGCCTTATTTACGCCTTATTGCGGCTCTGCTGACAGAGCGTCTGGGCGTCGAGGAGGTCGCTGATGGTTGCGGTGCTCGCCTGGTAGTAGTCGGTGTTGAGCCGGAGGTTCTCGTCGCTTTGCCGAGTGCCAGATGGCCGAGCGCACGTCCATGTGCTCCGTCTCGCGCAACTCCTCGGCATAGTCGTACATGATGATGCCGTTGCGCATGGTCTTCATAATCTCCTCCACCTTCTCGGCGTCACTGGCAAGCACATTCCCGTTGGTGTTGCTCTGGCGTATTTCTATCGGGTTGCTCGCCTCGTCATAGCTCAGTTGCTTGAACTAGATGACAGCCTCGGGGAAGTAGACCGAATATTTGTCGGCATCATCATCGAGGATGGCCTCGGTGGCCTTGTCGTCGGTGGTGTTGACCACGAACTGCGCGTAGTTGGTGCCAGGCACCTGCGGGGCGTAGGCAGTGTGGAAACGCGGCGAGGCGCATCCCTTGAACGATGTTTCAAGCGTTTCGCGAGCATGGTCACGGCAGAGACGCCACAGCGGCGAGAGGTCAACTATTATGCCGGCAAGCTGTGCATAACGCCCAAGTATCTCTCCGCCATCTGCAAGAGACAGAGCGGCAAGACCGCCTCCGAAATCATCAACAACCTCACCACTGGTTACATCAGCCAGATGCTCCGCTCATCCGACAAGAGCATCAAGGAAATCGCCAGCGAAACGGGGTTCGGCAACCTGTCCTTTTTCGCGAAATATGTGCGCAGGGAGCTCGGCGTCTCGCCCAGGAAATACAGGGCAAGGGCAAATAAGCACATGCCATCTTGGGCCCAGCAGGGCTTCCCCCCAGGAATGGTGTTGATTTCGGTTTACCTGCAACCC
>DAIOEQ010000066.1:0-9525 GCA_036746215.1 Prevotella sp. | reverse complement strand
CAGCCGTGAGGACCGAAGCCACACCCAGGGTGATGAGCCAATGATACCAGCGGCTGAAGCTGACACTGTTGATGACATAATAGAAAAGGGCTGCCGCCACCCATGCCACGGCCACCGTGACGACGGCCACGACCAAGTAGATGTTTTCGTTGTACATCTCGTTGGAAAACTCCGTCTCATAATACCCGGCCTCAAAGACCGAGGATGGGAAAATCAGGAAGAGGAGCGTCAACAGCACTCCCATGCCCAAGCACAATGCGTTCTTCATTTATCCAGTTCTAAATCGAGTTCGAAATAAGCGTGGTCATCGTCGGCGTTGCGGTTGTAGCTGTCGAAGATGCCCCCCAGGAGATACTTCAGGCCGAAGGTCGTCAGGCCGTCGGGCTTGAGGTCGCTATCGGTCGACGAGGCGGCGATCCATTGCGGCTGTCGGTTGAGAAGCTTGATTTCCACATCCTGCTCATGGCTGATGGCTGGCGCCTGCAACACGAAGATGTGTGTGGCCGTGCCCAAGTATTTCCTCTCGGCGGGCGTGACGTCTCGCTTGTTGATCTTTCTGATTTCCTTGATGCGCACGTCATCGTCGGCTGGTCGATGAGCATGTGGCTGAGGTCCACGGCCAAGGCCAGCTGGATGTCGCCCGAGTTGCGGTCGGGCTCGATCCCCGTGAGGCTGCGCACTTGGCTGTCCTGCCCGCGCTTGGGGCGGAAACGGCCGCGCACGTCGTCGTTGCTCAGCAGAAACGAGTAGTAGGGCTTGTAGATATCGTCGGCCGTCATGAGGCACATGTTGTCGTAGCCGCGCATCCGCTCCATGTCGGCAAAGGTGCGCAAGGTGGCGTCATGGGTGAGCCTGACCATGTTGGCGTTGGACGCCACGATGATGATGTAGTAAGGTCGGCGCCCGGCAAAGGGCTTCACGCTGTTGTCGTAGCTGTAGTAAGGGCCATTGTAGGAGCCCATCATGCGCACCACGAGCAGCGACTTGCGCTTCACCTCGCCCTTGAAGACGGCGTTGGTCATGCCCTCTATCTCGCTGAACACCCGCTGGGGGTTGACGCCCTGCATGTCGCGCACCGAATAGATGAGGTCAGTCACAAGGATGCTCACTTGGTCATCGGTGGTGCGGTTGAGGATATTGTCGAAAATCTGCCGGAAGTCTGTGTATCCCTTCTCGCCCACGCTGTCAACGGTCGACTTGCCCGGCAGGTTGTTTTGCAGGGCCATGACTGCCGCGCGAAACGAGCCGTCGCCGTCCCGGCTGTCATAAGGTCCCATCGAGCCGCTTCGCTCCAGGTAGATGTGGAACGAGGGCTGCCGTCCGCCAATGCCCGTGAAGGCAATGTGCTTGCTGGGCCGCCGGTGCTCGAAGAAGTCGGAGATGTAGTCTTCCACATCATCCACGTCGAGCTCGCCGTGGTCATAAAACTCCTTGAAATGGGCCTTGTTGCGGTCCAGGTAATCAGCGATCTCCTGCCAGTCGTTGCCGTCGATGGTCTGGTCCTTGTCGGCCAGCTCCAGCAGGAGCTTGTTAAAGTCTTTCTTCGCCCCGTTGCCACAACTGGCGACTGTCAACACGAGGGCCAAGAGAGCGATGTATGCGATATGCTTCATTTTCAATTCTTACGTACAATTCACGTTATTGTTGCAAATTTATAAAAAAATAACGAGAATCGAAGGTCGTCTTTACGAAAAATGCTTAAAATGCGGTGATTGCGTCAATTGAGACGCGTGTGATGTCTCTTTTTCCACGCCCACAAGGCAGGGACATGGCATTTTCGCCCTTGCCGAAAAAGCAAAATTCATGACAAACGCCACTGAAAAACAGACGATATTTGCCAGTTCATGTACATGGGCACGCAAATACGGCCTATTTTTCTCATTCCACGAAATTCTCTATGCATCAAGAGATTACGAGTTTTCCTTCCTTCCAAAACTGTCCTTTTTACCTGACAATATGGGGAAAGATGTCTTATCGAGCCTTCATTCGGTATGTATCGAGGGGAAGAACGGCAGCTATCGCCTCCCCTTCTCTCACCTGTGGAGCCTCGATAAGGCAGCTATTGTCGGCAGAGCCGCGCCCTAACCGTCCCTGGCTGCGCCTCAACAGGAAAGAAATGGCTATGAATCCCCACTTTCGTCTTCTAATTGGCGACGCTCAAAAGACATCGTTTTTTCAGAATATTTTTGAAAAAAACGGCCCGCAAGAACATCATCTTGCGGGCTGTTTTTGAGGAAGGGACACTCGCCCCTAAGGCTAAAGGCTCCACTTGAAGTCGGCGCCAAACTGGATGGGGTTGGCGCGCTGGGCAAACCACAGGCTCCGGCCCGTGGCGCTGCTGTTGACGGCAAACACCTGGTGGCGGTTGTCGGTGAGGTTGCGGCCCCACACATTGACCTGTACACGGCCCAGGTCGAAGGCCAGGTGGGCGCCGGCGACAGCATAGAAACGCTGTCCCTTGGTGTTGGCCTCATCCCAATAGGTCTTGCCCTGGCCGCTGACATCGGCACCGAGCGTGACGCTCCGCAAGACAGAGCGGGCCACGGGGAAGCGGTAGTCGGCCGCAAGGGCCATCGTGTGCTCGGGCACAAAAGGCACCCGCTTGTCCTTATAGTCGACCACCGTGGCGGCGCCGTTCACGCTGACGCTGTCTTGATACTCCCTGAACACGGCGCGGGTGTAGCCATAGCTGGCCGTCCACGAGAGCTTGTCGTCGAAGGCATGGCCACGCAGGGTGGCCTCGACACCGCAGCTGTTGCTCTTGCCCGCATTGGTCATGATGCGCCCGAAGCCATAGCGACTGGCCATGACGGAGATTTGCTGGTTGCGGATGCGCATGAAGAAGGCGGAGAGGTCAAACTGCACGCTGCCGCCAAAGAGGTTGAGATGAGCGCCCGCCTCATAGTTCCAACTGGTCTCGGGCTTGAAAGCTATCGTCTTGTCGATGCGGTCATAGTCGGCGCGGCTGTGGGGGATGTCGTAGTCGGCACGCTGTGAGCTGTTGGCTTGCAACTCGGTTTGCAGGATGTCGGAGAACATCTGGATGTTGTAACCACCGGCCCGATAGCCCTCGCTGACCACGGCATAGACGTTGCTGCCGTTGTCGGCCAGGCGATAGGTCAGTCCCAACTTGGGCAGCAGCTTGCCAAACTGGTTGTGGCGCTCGTCACGGAGACGCGACGAGACGGTGGCACTGGCACCCCGGCCCATGACATTGACCAGCATCCGCATGGCCGCATGGGTGTCGTAGTCGACCGACACCGAGCTCCAGTCGTAACGCAAGCCCAGTGTGGCTGTCAGACGCGGCGTGACGGTGAAGTTCGACTCATGGAAGGCACCCAGATTGAAGGTGGGCGTGTGGTAGCTACCCGGCACGTCGCCCATGTCGGCCTCGACGCTCACACCGCCAGCCCTTTCGATCGTGGCCTTGGCCATGGCCGTAGCCGCGTCGGCTCCCATGCCACTGGCCATGAAGCGTCCGGCCATCGACTGCACCATGGCGTCGTACATGGAGCGTTGCACGGTGCCTGCCAAGAACGTGTCCATGTCGGGGTCGAAATGGATGAGGCTGCCGGTCTTCAACCAGGAGAAACCGCCAAAGCCGCCAAGTGTCCAGTTCCAAAATCCTCCCACGGGGCGACGGCTCTTGAGCACGAGCTCCTGGGTGAAAGCGTTCTGAAACTGGCGCTCCTCCATGTGCATGTAGTCCACAGGTTGGTAGTCGATGTCCATGAGCATGTAGTCCTTGAGATACTGGTAGCTCGTGGTCGACGTGAAGTCGAAGGCGTTGGCATGGAAACACACGTCAAGAGAGGTGTTGAAGAGATTGCGCCGATAATTGTTCTGCCTGTTGGTGTTGGGTTGCGCCGTGTGTCCGTTGGCGTCGAGCAGGCCATAGGGGAAGCCGTTTTGGCGCACATACTGGTAATCGGCCACATAGCGGATGTCCCACCGCTCCGTGGGCTTGAGCACCAGCTTCAGGCGTCCGCCGGCCTCATTGCCCTTGTCGGCGCGCTCGCCCGTGCCATGGTTCTTGTAGAAGCCGTCCTGCCCGTCGTAGAACGCCGCCACGGAGAAGGCCACCCGGTCGTTGACCTTCTGGTAATGGGCCACTTCCGCCTGGCGCTGGAAGTGGGTGCCAAGGCCGAGTTTGATGTCGGTTCCCTGATAGTCCATGGGGTCGCGGGTGTAGACGCGCACCAGGCCACCCTCGCTGTTGAGGCCGTAGAGAGTGGCTTGCGGACCACGCAGCACGTCGACGCGCGAGAGGTCGTAGAAATGGGTGTTGAAGGCCGACTTGCTCATCACGGGCATGCCGTCCACATAGATGCCGACGGCCGGCGAGTTGACGCGCGAGCCGATGCCGCGCACATACATCGCCGAGGTGTAGCGCGAGCCATAGTTGGGCATGGTGAAATTGGGGACGAAGGCCGACAACTTGCGCAAGTCGGTGGCGCCATGGGCCTCAGCCTGCCGGCCTGAAAACATCGAGGCGCTGAGGGGTTGCAGACGCATGCGGTACTGCTCCTTGGGCTGGCTGACGACCACCACGTCATCGAGGTCGCGCACGAGGGATGTGTCTGTGGGATTGGTGATGCCGGCCTCCGCTGGCACACTTCCAGCCACGGCAATGGTCATGGCTGCCAATATCTGCTTCTTCATGGATTGTGTTGTATGGGTTACGTGTCTTTTTTCTCTCTTTTTCACGGTGCAAAGGTACAGCTATTCCCGCAGACCGACAATCCTCATTTGTTAGGAATTGGAACGCGCCACATTGTCCCCGGTGCAGACAGGTGAATTTTCCACCCATTTCTTTCGACAAACCCTATATTTTCCATACCTTTGCAAGCGACATACCTTAACCACAAATAGATAGACATATCAACATGAAGATTCGAACTTTCAAGACCTGTTCCGCATTGACAGCCGTGCTGTTGTTCGCCTGCCCTTTCTTGGGGATGGCGCAACTGAAAATCGTGGATGAGCAAGACGGCAAGCCCATCGCGGGAGCCTACGTGTTCAGCAGCGACAATCACCTGCTGTGCATGAGCGACGCCAATGGCGACACACAGCCCCTGGATGGAACGGTCACCATCAGCATCATGTCGTATGAGCCTAAGACCATCGACGCGTCGAAGACAAAGGGCACCGTTTACCTCAAGCAGAAACCGTACGCCCTGCCCGAAGTGGTGGTGCAGAGCCAAGATTTCGTGAAGCTGACCGGCGTGTTCCGCGACATCTGTCGCAACGACGGAAAGACCATCCTATACCGGGAGGGCATCATGAACTTCTACATCAACACGAAATCGGGAAAGATACAGCGACGCGTGCGCGCCTGCAGACAGTATGAGCGCCCCAAGCTCAGAAGCATCGTCAACTTCAACATTGCCCTCCTGGGCCAAGCTCGCTCCACCGATCTCTCACGCATCAAGTACATCAAGCGCGACTCTGTCAGCGGCACAAGGGGCGACACCACCTTTTACAAGTCAAGCTACAAGGGCAAGACAAGCGACGACGCCATCATGTACATAGACATGCACCGCAAGGGCGTCTACCGACATCTCATCGACAACAACCAGTACCGCAAGTCGACAAACCCCATGCTGAAAGTGCACACGGCACTATGCGACTGGACGTTCTCAAGCAAGGAGGAGACATGGAGCTCGCTGCTGTCGTTCAGGTCCATCTACAATTATGACTACATGCCGTTGCCCGGCAAGAAGTTTATAGCCTCAGAAGAAATGAGAGACTTTGTGGTGACAGACGTGACGCCCCTGTCAGGTGACCAGGCAAAGACTGAGCTGAAAGACAAGTCGGAGACGGACGACTTCACCCTACCCGACTGTCTCCCGTCACTCCCCTACGATGTGACGAAAGAAACGAAAGACCTCTTGAAGAAGAAATTTTGGGAAATGTAGGACGAAGCCGCAGGGCTCACCCCGCGAGCCCGCTACTCATTGAGCGCGCCGCAATGGGGGCAACGGCCTTTCCGGCGCAACTTGGCGCCGCAGTTGCCACAGATGTAACGGGCCCTGCCCCTGCGGAAATACTGCCAGAGGGCAGCGAAGACATAAGCCGCCAGCAGGAAATAGCCCACAAAATAAAGCGACGTGACGCTGAACACTATATAATCGACCGCACAGACGGCCGCAAGGCCACCTAAATAGAGCAGCGCCTCGTCGAACGGCAACTGGTGGCGCACATCATCGATGGCGGCGATGGCCACGATGAGCATGGCCCAAACGGAGACCAAGAAGATGCTCAGCGCAAATGGAACGGAGAAAGGATTGAGCGTCGGATGATAATAGAAATGGACCCACATCTGCGGAGCGAAGGTCTGCAGGCTGGCATAGAACGTGGCCGACGAGGCGACAATGAGACACAGGAGCGTGGGGTAAAACGACTCGATGTCATTGACATGCACCAAATGGGCCTTGTGCTTGCGGACGCTCCACAGGAGATAAGAGGCCGCGATGATGACGATAATCACCAGGAAGATGATGACATGGGTGTCGGAAAAGGCAGAGATGAACTGGGAGATGGGGTCGTCGGGCATCACGCGGGGCAACATGTGTGACTCGCGCGTCCAACCGAACTCGGAACTGTCATTGGCCAACTGCACCCACACGGAGTCGACCTTGTCGGTGGGCACCATGCGGATGTCAGCCACAACGAGGTGGTCGCCTTTCCGCACCGTAAACGAGTCGGTCTGCATGCCTTCCAGAAACTCCTCAGGCATCTGCCTGAGCAGCGAGAAGCTGTCAGACTTGACTATGAAGTTGTAGTTATTGGTGTAATGGTGGGAGGAGAAGAACGACAAGGAGTCTATCTGCCGTTCACTGTACTGGAAGGCGGCATGGGTGCGATAACTTGACACATAGCATGAAGCCAACAGCTGTGTCAGCACCAAGGTCACGAGCGCGACAAGGAAGCCTTGTCTAAAGAGACGTCTTCTCATAGGGCTATTTCTCACCATAGATGTTCATTTGACAGGCTTTGCAATCAAACTCCAACTGGAATCGGCGCCCGTCGCCCAGACGAAGGGTCAGGGGCTCACGCCACGTGGGATGGCTGCCACCGCGGCGCACACAATGGCCCAGCGCATAGCGCAGACAGTGGCGGCACTGCATGAGCAGGGGTGCCCGCTCGCCTCCCCCAGCCACCTCAAAGGCAGCCTGCACACCGCCCAGCCCATGGGCTTCGTAAAACGCGCGGGCCAATGAGTTGGACAAATTGAAAAGATAGGGATGCCGTCCATACTCTGGTTGCCACGCATGAGCCGCGGCCTGGCCTTCGGCTACCCGTGGCATCACGGCGACATCCTGCAACATCGCCTTGCGGATGAGCCGCGCAAGAGCCTCGACACCCTCGCGACGCAAGTCGGAGAGCAAGCTCGACGGTACAAAAAAGCGGTCGGCCTGGTCGTCTATGGACACCTCGCCACAGCTGTAAGGTGTGGCTCCCAGTTTTGTGAGCTGACGAGTGATGTTGTCGCCTTGTGGCTTCTTGGCCGCCTGGTGGTCAAACGTCACCTGGGCCTGCGCCTCCTCTTGGAGAAACGGCGCGCTCAGCCTCAGCGAGAAGCCATCGGGCGTCAGGCCAAAGGTCATGCCGATATGTATCTTGCGCTCAGCTGTGTGCCCGGCGAGTATCTTCTCAAAGGACACGTCGTTGTTGCGATAGAGAGCCATGCCGGGTTTCAGGCCCTGCGGCATCTTATAAGGATAAAGGCGGTTGCCCACAGCGCGATTGACACGAAATCCTTCCAACTCACGGTCCTTGGTCAGGAAGCAGAGGCCATCGCCATTGGCAAACGCGGCAGTGCCTGCCACATTGAACGAGTCTCGACGCAGCTCTTTCACCTTGCCCACATATTCGCCCAAAGCCTTAGGCGTGTCGAAAGAGGCGATGTCGGGCTGGCGTCCCTTGAGGAAATAAGTGGTGAAACCACGGTGCCAAACGAGGCGCGGCGATAATCGTCAGGGCGACGTTTCACCAATTCATCAAGGCGACGACTATAGGCGGCCACAACATTTTTCACGTAACCAGCATCCTTCAGGCGGCCCTCAATCTTGAACGATGAGGCGCCGGCGTCGGCCAACTCTTCCAAATGGTCTATTTGGCAAAGGTCTTTCAACGACAGCAAGTGGCGGTCATGCTCAATGACCTTGCCATCGGCATCGAGCAAGTCAAACTTCATACGACAGAACTGCGCGCACTCACCACGGTTGGCCGAGCGCTGGAAGCAATATTGAGAAGCATAGCACACGCCCGAATAACTGACACAAAGGGCGCCATGAACAAAGACCTCCAGTTCCACGTCAGGCACCTCACGATGGATTGCGCGAATCTCATCGGCCGACAGCTCACGGGCCAACACAACACGGGTGAATCCCAAGTCGCGCAACCAACGAGCCTTCTCAGCCGTGCGGGTGTCACACTGGGTGGAGGCATGAAGCTGCGGCGCATGGCCCACTTCGTCCAAGGCCACCTTGCGCATGGCCAGCGTGGCCATGTCTTGCACAAGCAAGGCGTCGACACCCATGCGCGCAAGGTCGGTAATCATGCGCTGTGAGGCAGCAAGCTCACGCTCGTAGACAATCGTGTTAACTGTGACATAAACCTTGGCGCCGAACTGGTGGGCATAGTCGGTGAGGCGCTGGATGTCGTCCAGCGAATTGCCTGCGGCAACGCGTGCGCCAAACTTCTCGGCACCGATATACACGGCATCAGCGCCATGGTCGATGGCGGCGAGCCCACATTCGAGGTCTTTGGCGGGAGCCAACAGTTCCAGAGTTCTCATGATCAGTTTGTTAAAGGTAACGGCATCAGGCCGCTGGCAACGGCCCGCTCCATGCGCGCAGGGCACGCGTCAGCGTATCTCGTCGATATTGTAAGGGGTTTCCTGGTAGACGTAATAGTTGATCCAGTTGCTGAAGAGCAGGTTGGCGTGAGCGCGCCACGTCACCAACGGGCCCTCAGCGGGATTGTTGTCGCGGTAGTAATTCTTGGGCATCTCCACGTCATCGCGCTTGCCGAAGTCGCGCTTGTACTCCTTGTCGAGCGTGTCGGGAGCGTACTCCAGATGACCCGTGATGAAGAACTCACGTCCACCACGCGCCATGACAATGCTCACCCCGCTCTCGGGCGACTCGGCCAGGACCGTCAGGTCGGGCACACGCTCAATCTCGGCGCGGCGCACCTCGGTGTGGCGGCTATGGGGCATCATGAACACATCGTCGAAGCCACGGAAGATGGGAAGATGGTCCACAAGCACTCTCTGATGGAAGATGCCAATCATCTTCTTGGGCAACGCGTGCTTGGGAATATTGTAGAAATGGTAAAGGCCAGCCTGGGCGGCCCAACAGATGTAGAGTGTGGAAGTGACATGCGTGCGTGCCCAATCGAAGATGCCCGTGATTTCATTCCAATATTCCACGTCCTCAAAGTCCAAAAGCTCAATGGGGGCGCCCGTGACAATCATGCCATCCCACTTCTGCTGCTTCAAGATGTCAAAGTCCTTAT
>DAIOEQ010000065.1:0-9949 GCA_036746215.1 Prevotella sp. | reverse complement strand
CGGGATTCACACCCACGGAAAAAGCGGCAGGGAAGATCATTAATCCCGCAAGGATGGCTATCAGCGTGTCGAGAAAAGCGATTTGGACAGAAGACTTCAACAGGTTGGTTTGCCGGCTGAAATAGGAGGCGTAGGTGCAGAGACACGCCGTGCCCAGACTGAGCGAGAAGAACGCTTGTCCCAGAGCTTCCAAGAAGACGCTGCCCGAGAGCTTGCTGAAATCGGGCTTGAACAGGAACTCGACACCCCCGCCCGCACCCGGCAGCGCGCACGAGGCCACGACAATGACCAGCAACAGGATGAAGAGGATGGGCATGAGGGTGTTGCTGAACTTCTCGATGCCCTTGCGCACGCCACGGATGACCACCAAGTGGGTGATGACGATGAACACGATGGTCCACAGCAGGGGCTTCAACGGGTCGGAGGAAAAGGTCTTGAAATACTCCGTCACGTAAGCGGCGTCACCCCGAAGGTTGCCCATGACCGAGGCCACAAGATACTGGAGACACCAGCCAGCCACCACGGCGTAGAAGCCAAGGATGATCATGGCCGTGACGACACCCATGTAGCCGACAGCCGCCCAGCGGCGACCGCCCATCTTGTGGTAGGCGCGGGCCGCGTTGGACGCGCCGTGGCGGCCCACGATAAACTCCGCCACCATGCCGGGGATGCCCAGCAGCAGGATGCAGATAGCATAGATGAGAATGAAGGCCGCGCCACCGTCCTGGCCGGTCATGTAGGGGAAGCGCCAGATGTTGCCCAAGCCGACAGCCGACCCGGCGGTGGCGAGCACAACGCCTATCTTGGTTCCGAAATTACCGCGTTCTGTCATAAGGTGTATCGTTTGACATGCTCAGAAGTCACAAGCGACCCGAAATCATATCACGTTGAACTGATGGAGGAAAATGCAAAGGATGGCCAACGGGCACACATAGCGCACAAGGAACAGGAAGACGCCTAAGAAACGACCGCTCGCCGTGCCCCAGTTGGTGAACTCGTCTCGCACAACCTGGCGGGGCACAAACCAGCCCAAGAAGAGGCAGGTGAGGAAACCGCCAATGGGAAGGAATATCTGGCCCGTGACGAAATCGAAGACATCAAAGAGGTCCTTGCCGCCGACGCGCAGCCAGTCGAGCCTGCCCAGCGACAGGGAGCAGAACGCGCCGATGATGATCGTGGTGACGGTGACGATGCTGGCGCCCTTCTTGCGTGAGATATGGAGCTCCTCATAGAAGAAAGCCGTGCTCACCTCGTGGAGCGACATGAGCGACGTGAGGGCGGCCAGTGACAACAAGGCATAGAACAGGAGCGAGATGATCCATCCCAGGACAGGCATGCCCGAGAAGGCTTGGTTGAACACATTGGGCAAGGTGATGAAAATCAGGGAGGGCCCGCTGTCGGGATTGACGCCCACGGAGAAGGCCGCCGGGAAAATCATGAGGCCGGCGAGGATGGCCACGAGGGAGTCGATGACGGAAATCTGGACGGCCGACCGCAAGAGGTTGGTCTGCCGCGAATAATAAGAGGCGTAAGTGCAGATGCACCCCATGGCCAGGCTCAGCGAATAGAACGACTGGCCGAGAGCGCCCAGGAACATGCCCTGGTTGACCTTGCTGAAGTCGGGCTTGAACAGGAAGGCGATGCCTTTCTCCGCGCCGGGAAGCATGCACGAGGCCACGACGATGATGAGCAACAGAACGAAGAGGGTGGGCATGAGCAACTTGGAGGCTTTCTCGATGCCGCCCCGCACGCCGTGGATGATGACAAAATGGGTGACGCCGAGGATGACCACCAGCCAGACAATGGGACGGACGGGGTCGGAGGAGAATGCCTGGAAATAGGCCTTCACAAACTCGGGGTCGCCATGCAGGTGACCCGCGACGGACGCGTAGATGTACTGAAGGCACCACCCCGACACCACGGCATAGTAGCCCGTGATGAGATAGCCTGTCACAACGCCCAACAATCCGACATATTTCCAGGCACTGCCGTGGGCCATCTTCGAGTAGGCGCGGAAGGTGTTGGAGGCGCCATGGCGACCTATGATAAACTCGGAGACCATGCAGGGAATGCCCAACAACAACACGCAACCAATATAAATAAGGATAAAGGCGGCACCTCCGTTCTGCCCGGTCATGTAGGGGAAGCGCCAGACATTGCCCAGCCCCACCGCGCCGCCGGCGGTGGCCAGTATCATGCCTATCTTGCTCCCAAAGTTTACTCTTTCTTCAGACATACTAATCTTTTCATTTCTTTACGCTTGCAAAATTATAAAAATTTATCTACTTTTGCATTAAAATGAAAGCAAAAATGAAAAAACCGTGTAACTTATTAAGGCAATATCCACTTTCGTGGACATGTGTGGCCATTATTTGGGTGCTATGCCTCATTCCCATCCCCGAAACGCCACTGAGCGACATCAGCATGATTGACAAGTGGACGCATTTCGTGATGTATGGCGGCTTGTGCATGGTGGTGTGGGGCGAGCACGCCTACAGAAACCCGACAGGCGACAAGCGGTTCCTGTGGACATGGGCCTTCGCCGCCCCGCTGGTGATGGGCGGACTGGTGGAGGTGGTGCAGGCCACGTGCACCGGAGGCCGGCGGAGCGGCGATGTCGTCGACTGGCTGGCCGACGGCATCGGCGTTCTCATCGGACAGGCGCTTGGTATGCTTCTGGCACGAGTTGTCGCCAGTTGCAAAAAGGGTCGCTGAGCAAGTGGGAATTGCGGAAATGGACATCGCCCGTGACCTCCGGGCCGATGAAATCGGGCTTCTCATAACTTTCGTCCTCGCTATGGAGCTCCACCTCGGCCACCACAAGACCGGCATTGGGGCCGTGAAACTCATCAACCTCAAAGGTGTGTGAGCCACTCTTCACCAGCCAGCGATGCTTGTCGACCACACCGCCCTGGCATAGGGCCATCAGGTGGTTGGCCTCGTCAAGGCTGATCTCTTTCTCAAACTCGTAGCGGGTCAAGCCCCCGTTGGTACTGTGACTCTTGATGGTCAGGTACCCCTTCTCGTCGCGCACACGGATACGTACCGTGGCCCCCTGGGCGGGGATGTAGCCCTGTTGGATGTGGCTACAAGAAAAGGCGGCGCGTTTGTATGCGTCGCCTTTCTTGACGAGAAACTTGCGCTCTATCTCAAGTCCACTCATTATTTCACAATATACATTGACCAAATGACATAGAGGACGGCAAGCGCGATGAGCACGCCAAAAATCCATTTGACGACCTTGTCGCCCTGGTCCTTCTGCTTATCCTCATGATTCTCTCGCTTGCGAGGCTGAACCGCCGGGTTCACCTCGTGCACCACAGGGTGCTTTTCAACTTTCTTCTTACTCATGATCTCAATATTTTAAGGTTATTATCTGATGCAAATCGTTGGCCTTGCCACACCAAGTCTCCACTTGTCGGGGTGAAAACGGGGTGCAGGTTGGTCTTTGGAACTGGCCTTATTGTGCCTCGTCCTCTGTCGGGAACTCCATGAGGTAGGCCTTGATGAACCCGTCTATCTTGCCGTCCATCACGCCATCGACATCCGACGTCTGGAACCCTGTGCGATGATCTTTCACGCGACGGTCATCGAAGACGTAACTGCGGATCTGGCTGCCCCACTCGATTTTCTTCTTCCCGGCCTCGATCTTGGCCTGCTCCTCTTGCTTCTTCTTCAGCGCGCGGTCATAGAGTTGGCTCTTCAGGAGCTGCATGGCCTTCGCCCTGTTCTTCGGCTGGTCGCGCGTCTCGGTGTTCTCGATGAGGATTTCCTCTTTCTCTCCCGTGTCGGGATCCTCATACTGGTAGCGCAGACGCACACCCGACTCCACCTTGTTCACATTCTGCCCACCGGCTCCTGAGCTACGGAAGGTGTCCCAACTGACCTTGGCGGGGTCGACGTAGACCTCAATGGTGTCGTCGACAAGGGGTGTCACGAAGACGCTGGCGAAACTCGTCATGCGCTTGCCCTGGGCATTGTAGGGCGACACGCGCACAAGGCGGTGCACACCATTCTCACTTTTCAGGAAGCCATAGGCATACTCTCCACCCTCAATGGTCATGGTCATGCTCTTGATGCCGACCTCCTCGCCAGGCTGCAGGTCGGTGATGGTCACCTTGTAGCCATGGCTCTCACACCAGCGCATGTACATGCGCATGAGCATCTGGGCCCAGTCCTGGGCCTCCGTGCCACCGGCGCCTGAGTTGATTTTCATCACGGCGTCCATGGAGTCCTCCTCCTGGCGGAGCATGTTCTTCAGTTCCAGCTCCTCTATGGCGTGAATGGCCTTGGCGTAGTCGTCGTCGACCTCCTCCTCGGTCACCATGTCCTCTTTATAGAAGTCGAAAGCCAATTGGAGCTCATCCGCAAACTGGCGAACCTCCTGGTAGCCTTTCAGCCACTTCTCGATGCCCTTCACCTTCTTCATCTGGGCCTGGGCACGCTTGGGATCCTCCCAGAAATCGGGAGCCTGAGTGCGAAGCTGTTCCTCTTCGAACTCCACCTTCTTTTGGTCGATATTAAGATAATGATGGAGCTTGTCGGCTCGGTCCATCACATCCTTCAATTGATCTGCTGTTATCATCTGTTGTAAATCTTGCTTTTTCGAAACGTCGTTGGAGGCTCATGCCAGGCTGGGCCTATCAGTCCTCGTACATCTTGTCTATGACGTCCTTGTAGTTCTTGTTGATGACGGGACGACGCATCTTCAACGTGTTGGTCAATTCGCCCGATTCCATCGAGAAATGATGGGGCAGCAGGGTGAAACGCTTGATCTGCTCATAGCTGGCCAACGACTGCTGGAGCGTGATGATGCGCTCCATCATCATCTCGTGGACCTGCGGGTTGGCGCATAGGTCATCGCGGCTCTCAAACTTGACGTTGTGGTCGCGCGCCCACTCTTCCACGAGACGGAACTCCGGCACTATCAGCGCGGAGACGAACTTGCGTTGGTCGGCGATGACCGCCACCTGATCGACATACTTGTCGACAAGCAGCAACGACTCCACCATCTGGGGAGCCACATACTTGCCATTGCTGGTCTTGAAGAGGTCCTTGATGCGCTCGCGGAGGTAAAGCTCACCATCCTTCATGTATCCCGCGTCGCCCGTGTGGAAGAACCCGTCCTTGTCGAAAGCCTGCGCGTTGATGTCATCGCGGTGGTAGTAGCCAGGCGTGATGGTCGGTCCTTTCAACAGGATTTCATCGTTGTCGCCAATCTTAATCTCCAGTCCGCTGATGGGACGGCCCACCGACCCGATGGTGTATTTCTTGCCCTTGTGGTCGCAGGAGACCGTGGCCAAGCTCTCCGTGAGGCCATACCCGACAATCATCGATATGCCGACGGAATGGACAAACTGCTCCACCTCGGGCGAGACGTAAGCTCCAGCCGTGGGGAAGATATTGGGATGATCCAGTCCGAGCTGCTTGCGGACGAGACTCAAGACCGTGCGGTTCACCAGCTGATACTCCAAGGCAAGAGACAAGGGTGGACGCTTGCCATTGGCCAGGTACTCGATGTTATGCCTCCGCCCGATGCTCAGGGCGTGGTTGAAGAGCTTGCGCTGCACGCTGCTGGCGTTGTCCATCTTCGCCTTGACGGCCTGATAGACCTTCTCCCAAAAGCGCGGCACGCTCGACATGCTCGTCGGGTGGGTCTCGCGCATGGAGTCCTGTATCTCTTTAGGATAGGTGTTGATGATGAGTTGGGCACCCTCAGAAAGCGCCAGGTAAGCCCAACCGCGCTCGAAGATATGCGTAAACGGCAGGAAGTCGATAACCCGGTCCTTCTCGGTAAGGTCGACCACCTCGTCGTTGGCGACAAGAGCGGCGTTGTATTGGGCGTAAGTCAAGATGACGCCCTTGCTGTCGCCCGTAGTGCCGCTGGTATAAAGGATGTTGCAAATGTCGTCGTAATTGGCCTCGTTCCAGAGTTTCTCCACCTCCGTCTGCCGCGGGAAGTCCTCTCCCAATTTCAAGAAATCATCGAAATAAAGGGCGTTGGGGTCGTGGGAGCTGATGCGGACGCTGTCGTCAAAAATAATGATTCGCTCCAACGAATGGCAAAGAGGAAATATGCGATGGGCCTTGTCATACTGTTCTTGTTCGCCGACAAAGAGGTACTTCACGCCTGCGTCATTGACCATGTACTGTATCTGGCGCTCCGAACTGGTGGCGTAAAAAGGAATGGAGATGGCCCGCACGCCATACGCTCCGAAGTCAGTGTACAAATATTGAATACAGTTTTGCGCAAACACAGCTATCTTCTCCTGTGGCTTGACGCCAAGGTTCAGCAGGGCGTTGCTCACCTGCTTCACCCGCATGGAAAACTGGTTCCATGACACTGTTTTCCATTTCAGACTTCCGAAGTTGCGGAAGGTCAAGGCAGGGCGCGAGCCATACTTCTTAGCCTGCTCATGAACGAGCACAGAGAGATGACTTAAATTCTGCATGATGTTTAGGCTTTGTTTTATCCGTAAAGGGCTTGTTATGCGCTGTCATGAACCATTTCTTCTCGCGGACGGCAAGGACGTCCCCCCTTGTCCTTTGCTAATCCTTTACGCCTTGGGGAGCATCCTGCCCTCCATCGCGACGCATAGCGTATTCAATCAGCGTGTAACCCTTCTGTACTGCAAAGTTAAATAATATTCCTTAAAGTAGGAAATAATTAGGTGTTTTTTCTTAATTTTGCTGTCGTTATGAAACATCAAGATTATGTGGGTGACGCAGTCGACTTGTTGCGCGCCCTGATTAGCACTCCCAGCGTGAGCCGCTCGGAAGCAGACGCGGCAGACTTAATGGAGCGCCAAATGACAGGTTACGGCTTCGCGCCTCACCGCGAAGCCAACAACTTATGGGTAATCGCCAACGGATACGACGAGCAGAAGCCCACCCTCCTGCTCAACGCCCACATCGACACTGTGAAACCTTCGGCCTCATGGACCCGTGACCCGTTCAAGCCGACGCTCGAGGGCGACCGGCTCTACGGCTTGGGGAGCAACGATTGCGGTGGTGGGTTGACGACCTTGTTACAAGCCTTCCGCTACTTGTCCCTGCGGCCACAACCCTACAACCTCATCTACCTGGCCTCTGCCGAGGAGGAAGTATCAGGCAAAGACGGCTTCAGCCGAGCCCTGCCCTTTTTGCCCAAGATTGACGTGGCCATCGTGGGCGAGCCCACTGGCATGCAACCAGCCGTCGCCGAGAAAGGTTTGATGGTGCTCGATGTCATCGCGCATGGCAAAAGTGGCCATGCGGCACGCAATGAAGGGGTGAACGCCATCTACGAAGCGCTCGAAGACATGCGCTGGATACGCGACTATCAGTTTGAGAAAGTGAGCCAGTTCCTTGGGCCTACCAAAATGACCCTAACGGTGGTACACGCCGGCACGCAACACAATGTCATTCCAGACACATGCCAAATGTTAGTGGACGTGCGGACCAACGAGCATTACACCAACGAGGAAGTGTACGACATCATCCGCCAGCACGTCCGCAGTGAGGTGCACGCCCACTCCTTCCGCCTCCACTCCTCACACATCGACACGCATCATCCGCTTGTCCGCCGTTGTGTGGAAATGGGCTTGACACCCTACGGATCCCCCACACTGAGCGACCAAGCGCTCATGCCCTTTGCCTCATTCAAGCTCGGACCAGGTGAGTCGGCACGCAGTCACAGCGCCGACGAATTCATCAAAATCAGCGAGATGGAGCGTGCCTTTGACACCTATGTCCAATTGCTCGACGGCAAAGCGATTGCCGACAACGACACAAGGGGGCAAGATTGATACCGCAAAGGCGCAAGGCTAACGTCACAGAAGCGCAAAGCTAACGTCACAGAAGCGCAAGGCTGACGTCACAAGCGCGCACGTTGGCATCCAAAGCGTGCAAAGTTGGCGTCACAGGATGCGCGGTTAGCGTCCCAGCCAAGCCTCCGGGTTCAACTTGGCGCGTTCTTTACGCAACTGGAATTGCAGGATATGGTCGGGACCGACAGTGCCCAAAATCTGCCGGGTGCTTACTTTTTGGCCACGGCTTACGCTCACCGACTTCAAGTTGCTGTAGACCGAGATGTAGGCGCCATGGCGCACCATGACCACCATGCTGCCACCATAGCCGATGACAGCGCTCACCTCTCCGTCATAGATGGCGCGCGCCTGGCACCCCGCACCACCCATGATGTTGATGCCCTTGTTGTCCAGCGTCACACCCTTGAGGCCTTCCACCTGGTACTGCCCGAAGTGGCTGACAATCTTATAGCCACCGGTGATGGGCATGGGCAGCCGGCCGCGATTGGCCTCAAAGCCACTGTTCATCATGCGGTCAACCGTCGAGAACTTCAGCATGTTTTCCGAATTCTCCTTCGCCTCAGCAATTTCTTCCTTTGCGCGGGCGGCATCAGCCTTTTGCTTTCGCTCCGCGGCAAGTCGTTGCGACTCCGCCTCGCGAGCCGCCTGCTCCGCCCGTGCCTTCGTGGCCGCGGCCGCGGCCGCGACACGCTGGGCTGCAGCCTCCTTGTCAGCGGCAGCCTTGGCCGCAGCCTCCGCCTTGGCCGCTTGTTCCGCCAGCTCACGCGCGGCAGCCTTTTGGCGTGCGCGCTCTTCCGCCAGCGCTTGCTCTCGGGCACGGGCCTTGGCAGCTTCCGCAGCCTCCACACGCGCCTTGCGCGCCGCAGCCTCAGCCGCCGCAGCCTTGCGTGCCTCCTCCTTCAGTTGTTCCTCGCGCGCCTTGGCCTCAGCGATGCGACGGGCGTTCTCACGCGCCGCCTGCTCAGCCTCCGCCTTCTTACGGGCAATCTCGGCGGCCCTTCGCTTGGCGGCCTCAGCCGCTGCCGCCTTGCGCTTGGCCTCAGCGGCCGCACGCTCGCGCACCTTTTGCACCTCAATCTCCACCAAACGGTCGATTTGCGCATTTAGGGCGGCATCCTTCTTGTGCTGCTCGGCTATGATGGTCTGAATGGTCTTCTGTTGTTTTTGCAGTCCTTGCACAATCTGCTGCTGCTCGGTCTTGTTGCCTTCGAGCTTCTGTTTCTCCTGCCGTCCCTGGTAGAGGAGGTTGCTCTTCTGTCCGCGCACGTGCTCCAACTGTGAATTCTTATTGTTCACCTGGTTCTGCTTGGCCCTGACGGCCTCACCCTGTGCCCGCTGATACTGCGCGTATTCGCGCACGAAGCGCAGGCGCCGGTACATCTGCGCGAAGTTCTTGGCCGAGAAGATGAACATCAAGCGGTCTTGGACCGAGCGATGACGCGCCATGTAACGCATGGACTTCACGTAGCGGGCCTGCCTTTCCTTGAGTTGCATTTGCAGCGTGGCAAGCTGCGACTTCAAGATGCCGATGTTTCCCTCGATATGCTTGATGTCGGTCTGTATGTTATCAATGTTCTTTTGTCGTTGGTCAATCTCACCGTTGATGACCAACAAGTTCTTAAGCCTTTTGGCCACGTCTTCCTTGTTGGCCTTCAGCGCCTGTTCCTGTTCACGGATTTTTTTTTGTATGGCCGCCCTTTGCGTTTGCAGCCCACGTATGGAAGCCGTGGAGTAACGGGCAGCATTGTCCTGCTTTCCACGGTTGGCAGTCGCTTTCGTTTGCTTGCGCTGCGAGGCACGCGTCACCTGCTTGCGCTGCACGGCAGTGGTGCGCGTTTGCTTACGGGTCTTACTGGAACTCTTTGTCTGCGCCCCTGCCACAGCCACCAGGCACAGGGTCAGCATGATGCTCAAAAATCTTCTCATTATATCTATTATCAAGCGGCAAGGATTACATCATAAAGAAAAAAGGCACATATCTTTTTAGTAAAGGACACTAATGATAGTGGGGAAGCACCCGGTGACATTATTAAATGATGGGCTCACACAGTATTAAATGATGGGCCCACACAGTAAAAAACAACCGCCCCACACATGAAAACAGGCAATATCCTGCTACTCCAACAATTTTCCCAGGACAT
>DAIOEQ010000064.1:7008-9954 GCA_036746215.1 Prevotella sp. | reverse complement strand
GTCAACGAGGCCCTGGAGGACAGCCCCGAGCTCATCAACCAGGACGCCAACGACAACTGGATTGTCAAGGTGAAACTTTCCGACCCGTCGGAGCTCAAGGCGCTCATGGACGAGGACACGTACAACTCAAAAAACCAATAGATGCACCGCTTTTTCCCACAAACGCCCGATGACATCCGGCGCATGCTCCAGGTCATCGGCATCGCCTCCATCGACGACCTCTACAAGGACGTGCCACAGGACGTGCGCCTCAAGGGCGACTACGACCTGCCCGCGTCACAGAGCGAGATTGAGATCCGCAAGAGACTTGACCGATTGGGCAAGCTCAACAAGCAACTGGTCTGCTTCGCGGGAGCCGGCGTCTACGACCACTACACGCCCGCCATCATCCCGCAGCTCGTGGAGCGGTCGGAATACCTGACCAGCTACACACCCTACCAGGCCGAGATTTCGCAAGGCACCCTGCATTACATCTTCGAATACCAGACCCTGATGGCGCGACTCACGGGCATGGAGGTGTCTAACGCCTCGATGTACGACGGCGCCACAGCCACGGCCGAGGCCGCCCTCATGGCCATTGCCGCCACCAAGAAGACACACCGCGTCGTCATCAGCGACGGCCTCGACCCCAAGGTGCAGGAGGTCGTCAGGACCTATGCCCACTTCCACGGCATAGAGCTGGTCACACTGCCCACGGACGGCGGAGCCACCGACTTCTCGTCGCTCTACGCCACGCTGGCTGAGGGGGGCGTGGCCGGACTCATCGTCCAGCAGCCCAACCGATACGGCATCATCGAGGACTTCACGGGACTGGCCGACCGCTGCCACGAGGCCAAGGCCCTGCTGGCCGTCAACAGCGTCGCGGCCGACCTCGCCCTGCTCAAGACACCAGGCGAATGGGGAGCCGACATCGCCGTCGGAGAGGGCCAGAGCCTGGGCATTCCCATGTCGTGGGGAGGACCCTACATCGGATACATGTGCACCACCGAGAAGCTCATGCGCAAGATGCCGGGGCGCATCGTCGGACAGACCGTCGACCAGGACGGCAAGCGAGCCTTCGTGCTGACGCTCCAGGCGCGCGAGCAGCACATCAGGCGACAGCGAGCCACCTCCAACATCTGCTCCAACGAGAGCCTCATGGCCCTCTGGGTGACCATCTACATGGCCGCCATGGGACCCAAGGGACTGCGGGAGGCCGCCCAGGCGGGATGCGACGGGGCACACTACCTCCACGACCAGCTCCTGGCCACAGGCCACTTCCACGACGCCTTCCCCGGAAAGGAATATCTCAACGAGTTCTGCGTCAGCTACGATGGCGACCTGGCCGCCCTGCAGCAGCGGTGGACCGACCACGGCTTCATGGGCGGCGTGGCCGTCACCGACGACACCGTCATGCTCGCCGTCACAGAGCAACGCAGCAAGGAAGAGATCGACCAACTGGTGGCATTGGTGCCATGAAACCTTCATCACCCATTAAAATTCTCCGAATTCATGAACAATCAATTATACGACCGCCTCATCTTCGAGTTGAGCAGTCCGGGGCGCATAGGCTACAGCCTTCCCCGAAATCCGTTTCCGCGCCATGAGCTGCCACAAGCCACGCGGCGCCAGGCGGCCCTCGCGCTGCCCGAATGCGACGAGATGACGGTGGTGCGCCACTACACCAATCATAGCGGCAACAACTTCGGCGTAGACAACGGCCTCTATCCGCTGGGCTCTTGCACGATGAAGTACAACCCCAAAATCAACGAGGAGGCCGCCAACCATCCCGACTTCAAGAACCTTCATCCCCTGCAACCGGCAGCCACCGTGGCGGGAGCACAGGCCCTGGCCGACGAGCTGAAACAGATGCTTTGCGAAATCACGGGCATGGCCGACTTCACGCTGAAGCCTTGCGCAGGAGCCCACGGCGAGCTCACGGGACTCATGATCATCCGGGGCTATCACGAGAGCCGAGGCGACAACAAGCGCACCAAGGTGCTCGTGCCCGACTCGGCGCATGGCACCAACCCAGCCTCGGCGGCCGTCTGCGGACTCGACGTGGTGGAGGTGAAGAGCAAGGACGACGGGACGGTCGATGTAGACGACCTGGCCACCAAGCTCGACGACACGGTGGCGGCCATGATGATGACCAACCCCAACACGCTCGGCATCTTCGAGCACGACATCACCAAGATCGTGGACATGGTGCACCAGTGTGGCGGCTTGATGTATTACGACGGAGCCAACCTCAACCCGCTGCTCGGCGTCTGCCGACCGGGCGACATGGGATTCGACGTCATACACCTCAACCTCCACAAGACATTCTCCACGCCACACGGAGGAGGCGGACCGGGCAGCGGACCCGTCGGATGCCGCAAGGGACTGGAGACCTTCTTCCCCGCAGTCAACCCCTACCAGGGCAACTTCCTCGTGGAGATGCGCGCCTGGGCCTACATCCTCAGCCTCGGACGCGAGCACATCAAGCAGGTCGGCCCGCTGGCCACGCTCAACGCCACCTATATCAAGGCCTCGCTACAAGACGCCTATGAGCTGCCCGTCAAGGGCCTGAGCAAGCACGAGTTTGTGTTCAACGGACTGCGCGACAAGTCGACGGGCGTGACAACGATGGACGTGGCCAAGCGGCTGCTCGACTTCGGGTTCCACGCGCCCACCATCTACTTCCCGCTCCTCTTCCACGAGGCGATGATGATTGAGCCGACCGAGAACGAGAGCCTCGAGACACTGGACCGCTTCATTGCCGTCATGCGACAGATTGCCGAGGAGGCCAAGACCTCACCCGACCGGGTGAAGACGGCGCCCCACAACACGCCCATCAAGCGGGTGGACGACGTGCTGGCCGCCAAGCGCCCCGTGCTGACATTTCCCAACGACTGACCACGACACGAGACCATGACACAGACAGACCTCTTTATCATCGGCAGTGGACCGGCTGGTCTGTCCGCC
>DAIOEQ010000064.1:0-6998 GCA_036746215.1 Prevotella sp. | reverse complement strand
GGACCGGGCGGATACCAGGCCGCTGCCTACGCCGCACGCCACGGCTTGCGGGTGACAATCGCCGAGGAGGGACCGGCCGGCGGCACATGCCTCAACTGCGGGTGCATCCCCACCAAGGCGCTCATACACGACGCGGAGAAGGGCACGGGAATTCACGAGGAGGGCGCGGCGCTCCTCAGGGCGGCCATCGAACGTAAGGACCAGCTCGTCACAGCCTTGCGAACGGGCGTGGAAGCATTGCTCACCCAGCCCAACATCACCTGGCTGCGGGGACACGCCTCGCTCTCGGGGCCGAACACCATAAGGGTGGGCGAAACCGAGTATGCGGCCAAGGATGTGATTATCGCGACGGGCTCCCACGCCAAGATGCCCGCCGTGGAAGGCTTGAGCCACGATGAGGTGATGGCCAATCCCCACGTGCTCACTTCCGAGGAACTGCTCGGCCAGACGTCACTTCCTGCTCGCCTCTGCGTCGTCGGAGCGGGCGTCATCGGCTTGGAGATGGCCTCCGTCTTCCTGTCCATGGGCAGCGAGGTGACCGTCATAGAGTACATGAAGGAGTGCTTGCCCGCCATGGACCAGGAGATAGCCCGCCGCTTGCGCAAAGCGCTGGAGAAACGGGGCGTGACATTCCGCATGGGCTGCGGACTGCAACGGGTGGATGGCGACACGGTCACCTTCTCCAACCTGAAGAAAGGCACCTCGGAAACACTTCAAGCCGACTGCATACTCGTGGCCACGGGGCGCCAGCCCAACACGGACGGACTGGGGTTGGAGAACACCACCGTCAAGGTGGAAAAGCGGGGCGTCACGGTAGACGACAACATGCAAACCACCTGCCCGCACGTATACGCCATAGGCGACGTCAACGGCAGGCAGATGCTGGCTCACGCGGCCACGTTCCAGGGCTATCGCGCCGTCAACCATATCCTGGGCAAGACCGACCGCATACGCCTCGACATCATGCCCGCAGCGGTCTTCACCCATCCCGAGGTGGCCTCGGTGGGACTGACAGAAGACCTGTGCAAGCAGCAAGGACGGGACTTCTCGGTCCACAAGGCCATCTACCGCGCCAACGGACGGGCACAAGCCATGGAGGCCACCGACGGCCTGCTGAAACTCGTCTGCGACGGCGACGGCAAGATAATTGGCGCCCACGCGTTAGGTCAAGAGGCCTCGTGGCTTGTCCAAGAGGTGGCCTCGCTGATGAACTTCGACGTGACGATTGACCACTTGGCGGAGCTCGTGCACATCCATCCCACGCTGGGAGAGATCCTTCTCGACGCCGCAAGCCATTAGGTGGCCTCCACAAATTACCACCATGAGCCAAAGGGCGTCTCAAACGCATATTCACGCCTGAATGCCCCACTAAGCAACAACCCAATACCAGGGAGACCATCCTGGCGGATTACAAAAGAACATGAAACGTTAAAAAAAAGCCTACATACCTCTTCTGTAGGCTTTTTTTATTAACTTTGCAAAGAATGTAAAGTTAGCGATTCATATGCCCCGCATCAGACAAATACTAAGCTGCCTCCTTTTCCTTTGCGCAACGGCAACAGCCCACGCGCAAATGAAATGGAACCAACTCTACCAGACATACATCGACCAATACAAAGACCTCGCCATCGAGGAGATGCTCAAGTACCACATACCCGCCAGCATCACCTTGGCCCAGGGGCTCTTTGAGAGCAGCGCCGGCAGAAGCGACCTCTCCACACTCGGCAACAACCACTTTGGCATCAAGTGCCACGGATGGACAGGCCGTTCCATGAGCAAGGACGACGATGCCGCCAACGAATGTTTCCGAGTCTACGAGAACGCGCGAGAGAGCTTCGAAGACCACAGCAAATTCTTGGCCAAGAACACCCGTTACGCGCGTCTGTTCCAACTGGACCAAACAGACTATCGCGGCTGGGCCAACGGCCTCAAGGCGTGCGGATACGCCACCAACCCCAATTACGCCAAGAAGCTCATCGACCTCATTGAGCTCTACAAGCTCTACCAATATGACAAGGCACGCAACTACGACAAGTTCATGGCCGAGCGGTCGGGCAACGACCAACCCGCCAGCGCGGACGCAGGCCTGCACCCCATCCACACGTTCAACAAGAACTACTACATCGTGGCTCGTGAGGGCGACACGTTCAAGAGCATAGGCAAGGAGACCGGGCTCAGCTACCGCAAGTTGGCCTCCTACAACGAGCGCAACCGCAAGGACGTGCTGCACGCGGGCGAAATCGTCTTTCTCAAGAAGAAGCGCCGCAGAGCACCCAGGGACTACAAGCGCAGGCCCCACGTCGTGAAGGCAGGCGAGAGCATGTACATGATTTCACAATATTACGGCATCAGGTTGAAATACCTCTATAAGAAAAACCACCTCAAGCCCGATTACCAAATCAAGGTGGGCGACGTGCTAAAAGTATACTAAACAACACATACCATGAAGAAAACCATCTTATCACTGGCGTTGGCCTTGATGTGGTGCGTAGGTTCCACCGCACAGGACTTCAACCAGTATTTCCAGGACAAGACCCTCCGCATCGACTACATCTTCTCGGGCACCCACGACACGCAGCACATCGCCGTCGACGAGCTCATCGTGGAACCGCGCTGGTACGGCAAGCGGAAGCGACTGGCCGAAGTGCCCGTCGAGGGCAACGGGCAGGTCACAGTGCGTGACCACAAGACGCAGCGGGTCATCTACCGCAACTCTTTCTCCACCTTGTTCCAGGAGTGGCAGGAAGAGCCCGAGGCTCTGCACACTGAGAAGTCGTTTGAGAACGTGTTCCTCGTGCCCATGCCCAAGGACACCGTCGACATCACGCTTGACTTGCGCAACAACCGCCGCCAAGTGAGCGCCTCGCTCACCCACCAAGTGGTGCCAACCGACATCCTCATCCGACCGATGGGCTACCGCCATGTCACACCCTACGAGACCTTGCTTCAGCCCAAAGACACCAACAACTGCATTCATCTGGCCTACCTGGCCGAAGGCTACCGACCCGAGGAGATGGGCACCTTCATCCAAGACGCCAAGACTGCCATGGAGGCGCTGTTCGCACACGAGCCCTTCAAGAGCATGAAAGACCGTTTCAGCATCGTGGCCGTCAAGTCGCCCTCAAAGGAAAGCGGAGCCAGCGAGCCGGGAAAGGGCATCTGGAAGAACACGGCACTCCACTCCCACTGGGACACCAACTACAGCGAGCGCTATCTCACCACATCGCACCTGAAGGACATGCACGACCTGCTGGCAGGAACGCCCTACGAGCATATCCTCGTGTTGGTCAACTCCGACCGCTATGGCGGAGGAGGAATCCTCAACTCTTACATCCTCTCCACCATGCACAACAAGTGGTCGAAGCCTGTCGTGGTGCATGAGTTCGGCCATAGCTTCGCAGGCCTGGCTGACGAGTATGCCTACGAGACCGAAGAGGTGAACATGTACCCGCTCGACGTGGAGCCCTGGGAGAAGAACATCACGACCAAGGTGGACTTCAAGGGCAAATGGGAAAACATGATTGGCAAGGTGCCCGGCGTGGGCCTGCATGAGGGTGCCGGCTACAAGACGAAGGGTGTCTACCGCGCTTGCGACGACTGCCGCATGCGTACCAACCAGATACCCGAGTTCTGCCCCGCTTGCCAAAAGGCGCTCCGAGACCTCATCAACTTCTACACGGAATGACCCTGCGCAAGCCTGCGTACCACGGACTTGCCCCATCCGACCGCTGCCCTTCCATCGCTTGCGCCCTCATCTGCCTGCTTATGGCCCTCACGTTGGGCACCGTCAGGACATGGGCGCAACCGTCGGACAGCGAGCGGCTGGGAATGGCCATCGACTATTTCCAAAACGGGAAATATCATGAGTCGATGCTCATCTTGCAAGACCTCAACAGCCACTACAAGCTCAACCCGAGGTTTCAAGCCTACCTGGGCGTGTGCTATTACTACGAGTGGGACTACCGCCATGCCACCGAATGCCTGCAGAAGGCCATTCCCAAGCTCACCAAGTTCTCACCACAGGAGCGGTCATTCTACTACTACGCCAACGCCGAAAGCCTGTTCAACCTGCAACAATACGACCAGGCCCTCGACAACTACCGCCAGATGCTCACGCTCTGCCACGACAACGAGAAAGGCGACGCCTATTACAAGATAGGAGTGATTTGCACCTTTCGCGAGCAATGGATTGACGCCCTCGACAACTTGCAAAGCGCGTGGTACTACTACACCACGTTCGCGCCCGACAAGAAAGCGCGCATCGCGCAAATACGCAACATGATACAAGGTTGTTGCGATAAAATCAACGGAAAAGGCACATAACTGCTTAGCCAAACAGGATTTATCGGTTGGCAAGCGTGGTTTTGTGCCATTTTTTTCATAATTTTGCAACCATGATATTCTATTTCTCAGGTACAGGCAACACACGCTGGGCCGCCCGGCAACTCAGCCAGGCCACCCACGAACAGCTGGTCTACATCCCCGACCACCCCACAGGCGTGTTCTCGGCCCCGCTGGCCGAAGGCGAACGCATCGGGTTCTGCTTCCCGGTGCATGGCTGGCGACCGCCCATGTTGGTCAAGGAGTTCATCTCCCGCCTTCGCCTGCAAGCCAAGGGCCATTACGTCTACGCCCTCTGCACGGCAGGCGACAATATCGGCGAGACCATCGACATATTGGAAAAAGACTTGCGGCAGGTGGGCATCGGCCTTGACGCGGCCTTCTCGCTCATCATGCCGGAGTCGTACGTGGGGCTGCCCTTCATGGACGTCGACACCGACGCCAAAGAGCAAGAAAAGAAGGAGCGGGCAGCCGAACGCCTCCGTTCGTTCACGACACTCATCATCAACCGCACCCAAGGCGTCCGCCAGCTCGACAAAGGGATGTGGCCGCGCGTCAACTCACGCCTACTCGGCGGATTTTTCACCCGCTATCTCATCACCGACAAGCCCTTCCATGTGGACAATGACCGCTGTGTGAAATGTGGACTCTGCGCCAGCGTCTGCCCCGTAGGCGACATCCTTGGCGGTCGCGGGAGCCGCCCCCAATGGCGCCACGACGGCTCCTGCCTCACCTGTTTCACCTGTTATCACCACTGTCCTCAGCACGCCATCGAATACGGAAGGCGCACGCAGCACAAGGGGCAATACTACTTTGACCGCCATTCATCCAAACAACAATAACAAATCTATATCATGAAAAAACTATTCCTCGCCACAGCCCTCTGCCTGACCGGCACCTTCGCATGGTCACAAAACGTCGTGACTGACAGATGGGGACATCAGGTTGTGCCTCCGACTTTCAACGCCGACGCCTCAGACATGCCCGTCTTCGGTCGCCACCAAGCGATGATTAACGCCACGGGCAGCCACAAGGTGCTGGGAAAGCCGACACCCGGATACTTGGTCCACAAGGGGTCGCCACGCATCCTGACGGTCCTCGTCAACTTCTCCGACTCGGCCATGACCGTCAACCAGCCCAAGAAAGCTTTCGACCAGTTCTTCAACCAGCAGGGTGACCTCGACGATTTGGGAAACGGAAACGCGCGCAACTACAGTAGCGTGCGCCAATATTTCAGCGACATGAGTGGTGGCGAGTTCACACCTCACTTCGACATCTACGGGCCAGTCAACCTGCCCAACACCATGGCCTATTATGGCGCCAGCCCCGAGGGGTCGTCGGCAGGCGAGAAATCGCGTGACCTGGTCAACGACGCTCTCGCACAGATCGTGGACTCCGTGACCGACCCTTCCGTCTACGACAACGACGCTGACGGCCTCATCGACTGCGTCTACATCATCTACGCAGGCCTGGGACAAAACAACGGCGGTGGCGCCAACACCGTCTGGGCCAAGACCGGGGCCGCCGACGGCTCGTTCAAGGGCATGAGGCTCAACTGGTTTAGCATGGCTGGAGAGCTGTCGCCCTTCCTCGTGAGCGATGACAATCCCAACTGGATGATAACGGGCGTGGGCGTGACTTGCCACGAGCTGTCACACGCCATGGGCCTTCCCGACTTCTACCCCACGGTCAAGTCAGCGCAAGTGGATAACCAAGAGATGGAGTATTGGGACCTGATGGACGGCGGCGAATATGTGTACTACGGCTTCCGCCCCACAGCCTACACCGCCTGGGAGAAGGCGCAGATGGAGTGGCCCGTGGACATCGTGACGCTCACGGCCACGCAGGCGGACGTCACCATGGACAAGACCACCCTGCAAGGCGGTATGGCCTACAAGATACAGAACGACGAGGAGCCCTTGGAGTACTTCCTGCTGGAGAACATCCAAAAGGAGGGCTGGAACAAGTCGTTGCCAGGCCACGGACTGCTCGTCTACCACGTCAATGAGGTGGGCAACAATGTCATCTACATGAGCACACGACTCAACAACAAGGCTGGCAAGCCCGGCATGGCCGTGGTGCCCGCCGACAGCGCTTGTCTCTCCTCCTACATCAAGGCCAACAGCGCCCTCTACCAGCAGAGCCACAAAGGTGACCCCTACCCCGGCACCAGCAAAGTGACCGCGCTCAACGACAACATGGGCATTCCCAACTTCTATTGGTACGCCGGCACGCAAGCCCCCTCGGCCACAAACCAAGAGTATCATAAGGTGGACAAGGCGTTGGCCAACATCCAAGAGAACAACGGCATCATCACTTTCGACTTCATCAATGGCTACGCCACGGGCGTCAACGAGGTCAAGGGCGACCGTCCCACCACCGACGACCAGATATACAGCGTCAACGGAAACCTTGTGGGCAAGAATGCCAACGCTCTGCAACCAGGCATCTACGTACGCAACGGAAAGAAGTTTGTGGTGAAATAAGCCTATTCATACGCACACATCTATTTGGACAAAAGGCAGGGAGTCCCGCGAAGGCTTCCTGCCTTTCGCGTTTATACCGAGTTTTCATAAAATGTTTGTCTTCGACGGCTTACGTCCGTACGATCATCGCCAGCTGCCGCAAAGACCTTGAAGACACGAATGACCGAAAGC
>DAIOEQ010000063.1:9316-10054 GCA_036746215.1 Prevotella sp. | reverse complement strand
TTTGTTTTCTGTCTGTTTTTTGATTATTTTTATGGTTTAACATCTATGTTACTGAGGGGCTGTTTATGATACAGGTCCCTATTCATCAGTACGACCTTATGAAAAGGCTGCCACTTCCCTGCTCAACGCCTGCTTGATAAAAGCATTGATGGACAGTTCTGCCTTACTTGCAAGCATAGCAATCTGCCGATGCACATCAGGGCTGATTTGGATATTCAAAGTCCCACTGTAAGTTTTCTGTGGTTTGATTCCTTCTGACTCACAATAGGCCAAATAGTCGTCTACAGCCTCGTGAAAAGCTGTTGTCAGTTCATTCACGCTGGCTCCCTCAAAATTGACAAGGCCATCTATGCCTTCAATCTTGCCAAAGAAAACATTGTCCTCTTCACTGAAAGCCACTGAACCAACAAATCCCTTGTATTTTAAAGTGTTCATAAGTTCCAACTATTTTAATAATCCTAATTCCTGTAAATAACTATAAACTTGCTTCAAGGGCATAGTGCTTCACAATATTCCCTGGATGTGGCTTATGAAGCATAATAGGCTTTCGGTCTTTCCTTTTAAACACGACCCGCGACCCAAAAGTCTTTCCTTTGTTTGACGCTTCGAAGCCATACGCTCCTAACAATCGGATAAGCTCATCAAAGGTAAAGTCATTGGGCAATCGCTTGAAGCGTTCTATCAGTTTTTCCTTCGTTACCATCCTATTATAATTATACTTTGCAAATGTAACCAAAA
>DAIOEQ010000063.1:0-9306 GCA_036746215.1 Prevotella sp. | reverse complement strand
CATGCGCCGCTCGCAGGTGCGGGCCTTGGCACGTGCCATGTGGAGGGCGGCATCGGCGAGGTCCGCCCCCGGAAGGACAAAGCCAAACGGACCAGCCGACTGGCAACACTGGTCAATCTCACGCTCCATCCGGGCCACCGCCTCGGTTATGGTTTTCTCGTCTGCCACAGAGAGCACGCGGGAAGGCTTCGCCACAAGGGCCATGAGCCCCATGAGTTGGCGTTGCAGGGTGGCGTAAGGTTCAGCCTGCCGGCAGGCCGCCTTGCACAGGCCGAGGCAGGCCATCAGTTCATCGAGCTCGCCATTGAGTTCTATCCGCAGGTTGTCCTTGTCGACACGCGTGCCATCGGCGAGCGACGTGGTGCCGGTGTCGCCTTTCTTGGTGGTGATGTTGTTCATGGTTTCTTGGCTAATAAGACATAGATGATGACGGGTGCGCCGATGAGCGGCGTCACGGCATTGAGCGGCAGGATGCCCGCTTCACCCGGCAACGTGGTCAGCACGTTGCAGAGCAACGCCACGGCTTGCCCCGCAAGCACCGTGACCAGGAGCAGCAGGCGATGGTCGGATGTGCGCGCCAGCAGGCGAGCAATGTGGGGCACGGCAAGGGCGATGAAGGCGATGGGGCCGCAGAAGGCGGTGACCACAGCCGTGAGCAGGCCTGTGAGCAAGAGGAGCTCGCGCCTCAGCGACTTGACATTGACCCCCAGGTTCTCGGCATACCGCTCACCGAGGAGCAACGCGTTGAGCGGCTTGACAAGGAGGAAGGCGCAACCGGTGGCCGACAACGTGAGCGCCGCAAACACCGGCATCTCGTCCATCGGCACGTTGCCGAAGTTGCCCATGCCCCACACGGCAAAGTTCTTGACGCCTTGCTCAGTGGCGAAAAAATTGAGCATCGTGATGGCGCTCGAGGCCAAGTAACCGACCATGATGCCCACCACCATGAGCACCACGGGGTTGCGCACCCATCGGCTCAAGGCAAAGATGAGGGCCGTCACGGCGATGGCGCCCACAAAGGCCGCCGCCACCGACGAGAGGTAGCCCAGTGCCACGGGCAGGGCAGCAACCGGGGCCAGCGTGAGCAAGGCCACGGCCAGCGACGCCCCACTGGTTACGCCGAAGATGTCGGGCGCCGCCAGCGGGTTGCCGAAGGCCGTCTGGAGCAACAGCCCGCTCGCGGCCAGGGCGCCACCGGACAACCAGGCCGTCAAGGCCTGGGGCAGGCGCGTCTCCATGATGATGAAGCGCCAGCTCGCCGAGCCCTCGTCGCCCAGCAAGATGCGTCCCACCTCGGCTGCGGGTATGCTCACGCTGCCATGCGCGAGGCTGAGGAAAAACAACAGCACGATGGCCGTGGCCAACAGGAGGATGAGTGCCACCTGCCTTCGCGCGTTTCGTTCGGTCGTCTGGGTCATGATGGGTTACCGGTTAATTTCTTGTAATATCTCAGTTGTCCCAACCGGGCTTGCGGATGCGACAGGATAATCATCTCGCGCAGCAGATAGTCGGGTCGGAAGCTCACCTCTTCAAAATAATGGGTCGCCGCGGCGTCGCACTCATAAATGTCGCCCTTCTGGAAAGCCTTCAAGGCCTTGTAGCCATGAAACTCGCGTAGCAGGTCGGCGCGTGTCATCATGCGCTGGCCATTGAAGAGAAAGGCCCACACATCAGCCTGTCCGGCCTGGCTGAGCACCTGCTCGAAGGACAGCGGCAGGCTGCCACTGTGGCCATCGGCGGCAAAGGCGTAGGGGCTCTTGGCGTCGGCAAAGATCGCGCCCATGGAACTCTTGCCGCCCGGCACATACCACACCGAGCCTGTCATGCGCTCCGTGAGGATGCTGCGTCCCTGGGGCAGATGGGCCGCGTAGGCCTTCAGCGCGCCATAGGTGGAGTCGACCGCGTGGTAGAGCGAGTCGGCGCGACGGGCCTGGCCAAACAGGCGGCCATAGTAGCGCATCCACTCGGCGCGCCCCAAGGCCGAGGTCTCCATGTAGTCGGCCGCGAAGATGAGGGGGATGCCGAGCTTCTCAAGCCGGCCGTAGCTGGCGCCCTCAAACGGGGAGAGGATGATGGCGTCGGGACGGAGGCTCACGATCTTCTCCACGTCGGGGTTCATGGCGTCGCCACAGTCGGCTATCCGTCCCGCCTTCACACGGCGCTGGATGTCGGGAATGTGCATGTACTGCACGTCACACACGCCCACGATGCGGTCGGCGAGGCCGAGATATTCGAGCAATTGGCAATGGGCCGTGGTGAAGACCACCACGCGGCGCAAGGGTCGCAAGACATCCTTGCCCGCCGATGGTCCCACGGTGAGACGCTGGAGCGTCTGTCCCTGGTGCCAGGGGTCTCTGACGGAGACGCTGGTCTCCGCACCATGCTCGACCAGCGTGAGCAGGTCGGAGTGGCCGAGGACCAGCGTGTCGCCCTGTGGGCCGCCACCCGTGGTGCGGGATCCGCACGAGCTGAGCAGCAGCACACAGGCTATGATACCAACGATGTGTCGCATCTTACTTGAGGAACACGATCTTGTTGGGGTTGGCACCATGCGAAGAGAACTTCGTCTCGTAGTTGCCCTTGGCGTCAAACACATAGACGGTGCCGTCGCTCACATAGTCGGACGCCGACGTGGCCAGGTACACCTTCTTGTTGTAGGGGTTGACGCTGATGCTGTAGACGTTGGCGGTGGTCAACTCAGCGGGCTGGTTCTTGAAGAAGTTGGCGTTGGTCTCGCCCGTCTTCACGTTGTAGGCGCCGAGCGTGGTCGTGGTGGTGTAAGTGCTCCAGTCGGTCACGCTGTAAGCGGTGTAGATGACATCATCGCCCACACCGATGACCGAGGCGTGGCCCAGTTCGGTGTATGTGCCCGTGGCGGGGTCATAGACACCCCACGGATTGTCGAACGATGCGCCATAACCCGTGATGAAGATCTTGTCGTCCTCCTCATACACCTTGACGGGGTTTTTCATGATGGTGACGTAGCTGACAGTGTGGAAGTCGCGGTTGACGATGGCCAGTCGGTTGTCGTCATAGTGGGCGCCCTGCAGGGTGACGTAGAGCTTGCCGTCCTCCTCGGTGATGTCCTCCGGGCGGTCGCCCACACGCAGCGAGTCCATGTAGACCAGCTGGTCGCCCTGTATGCGCAGGCGACTGACATAGCCACCATAGGATGTGGCGTAGACCACACCATCCTCCTCGACGACGGAGCGCACCTGTCCGAGGTTTGCGTACGGCTCAAAGCTGACGCGGCTCTTCTCCACGCCATAGCCGTCGAGCAGCGCCACATAGTTGCTCACGTTGACGGCCACCACGAGGCGGCTGTTGCCCACGGTGATGATGTCGTTGCCGGTGTCGCCCAGCTCCTTGCCGTTCTGCGCCCGGAAGAGGTCGGTCCCGTTGACGACGCCTGTCGACCAGTCGAAGTAGATGAGGTTGGAGTTGTTGTTGTTCATGGTGCCCTCATTGAGGATGAAGGCTCGCGCCGGTGTGGTGAACTCCACATTGCCGTCGCCCTTCGGGTTCCACTCGTTGTCGTCATCACAGGCGGTGAAGGAGAAACCGACTGCCGTCAGTGCCACCGCAAGAAAAACTTTTCTGAATTTCATGAATTAATTATTTATGATGTGAATAAAATGTCACGCTTGTGTCGTCACGCCCTTACAGGCAGACGGCCGCCGACACGGCGTATTGCCGTCCGGGCATGGGATAATACTGTATGATGGCATACTGCTCATTGGTGAGGTTGGTGACCTTGGCGCTCAGCGACAGGCGCGCGTGGCCGAGTGTCAGCTCGCGCGAGAGACTGACGCTGTGCTCCCAGAAGGCGGGCATGCGATACTCGGGCTTGTTCTGTGCCAGGCTGTAACGGCTGCCCTGCATCAGCAGGGTGTAGCCCAGGGTAAGCCATGGCGTCACCACGGCCAGCGAGCCACTGCCGCTCCAGCGTGGCGTGTAGGGCAGCTGGTTGTCGTAACTCTGGTTGGCCTCGCTGGTCTTGTCGACAGCGTGTTGCCATGTGGCCGACAGCGTCCCGCTCAGGCTCCACGCCCTCGCCACGTCGACCTGCGCGCCCAAGGTCATGTCGGCGCCCAGTATCTCGACCTTTCCGAAGTTGGCCATGCGCCACACGTAGGTGCTTGGGAACGCCACGATCTTGTCGGTCACATCATGATAGTAGGCATCGGCGGTGAGCGTCAGGTAGCGCAACCATGCGGCATGGGTGGTCCACGTCAGGCCCATGCTCCACTGCCGCGCCGTCTCGGGGCGAAGGTGGATGTTGCCCAGCCGACGGTAGTAGAGGTCGTTGAACGTGGGCACGCGAAAGGCTTGCTTGTACATGGCCCTCACATATAAGGGTGTGGCGGCCAGCAACCGCCAGCTCACGCCCAGCGAGGGGGTGAGGCGGCGCTTGTCGTCGGGCTTGTCGCCCACGGCCACATGCTCAGCCGCGTAGGTGTAGGCCAGGTTGCCGTTGACCTTGAGACCGCGCCACTGGCCCTTCAAGGCCAGGGCCGAGATGGAGGTCCAGCGCGATGGGTGCGGCACGTCGTAGTTGATGTTGACGTAGACATTGTTGTTCAGGCGGTTGTAGGCCACGTCTTGCGCCACGGCCACCTGGAGGCCACGTGTGACCAGCCATCCCAGCGTGGCAGAGGCGTAGCCCTCATCTTGGCGGTCGATGTCGGTGCGCTCGCCATTGGGATACTCGGATCCCCAGTCACGATAGCGGTTCCACGAATGCGTGTATTTCAGCCGGGTCTGCAGCCTCAGCGCGCGGCCCAGTTGCCTGCCATAGGTTGCCTGGGCGAAGAAGTCCTCATCCCACATGCGCTCCCTTGACGGGTTGGCGTAGAGGATGACGGCCCCGGGCAGTCCGCGTTGCGAGTGATACCAGTAGGCCTTCATGGCCAGGTCGGAGCCGTCGGCGAAGGTGTGGTAGGCGTTGGCCTCGGCCTGCCACGCCGTGATGTCGGAGTTGTATCGATGCTCGCGCGAGGAAGTGCGCCCGTTGATGAGCGTGTAGGGGTAGATGCCGTCGGCACTTGTCATCTTGGCCGAGAGCGAGAGGGCGGTGCGCTCCCCCGTCCTCACCCACCAGCGCAGCGAGGGCGACGCCAAGCCAAACGACCCGGCGCTCACGCCCACACGCAACGATTGCCACTGTCCCTCCCGGAAATGGGGTCGCTCGGTGGCGAGGGTGAGCACGCCTGCCGACGTGTATTGGCGCGCGGCAATCATGAGCTCATCGTCGTCGCCCACGGAGAGGCTGACGCTCTGGAGGTTGTCGGTGCCGTAACGCCCGATGTCTATCTGCCCGGCCTGGGTGTTGCTGAGGGTCACGCCGTCATAGACCACGGCCGTGTGCTGGGCGCCGAGGCTGTGGATGGAGACGGTCTTCATGCCGCCGATGCCTCCATAGTCTTTCACGCTGACGCCGGCGAAGTGCTTCACGGCATCGGCCACCTGGTCGATGCCCAACTGCTTGAGCCGCTTGGCGCTGAGCGTCTGGGTGGAATGTGTGCCGCTCACGTTGCGGTCAAGGGCTACGGCGGTCACCTCCACGCCGCCGAGCGTGATGGAGTCGGCCTGCGCACCAGCCGCCAACGGGCACAGCAGGAGCGCAAAGGTATAAACACATTGTTTTCGCATTCTTCCTCGAGAATTGAAAATCGTCTGTTATGGCAATGGCAGGTCTTCTGGCTTGCGGCCACTCACACGTCTTCCCGGCAACAGGGCCGCGCCATCGTTCCAGCAAAGGCCATGTGGCCCCGGACTGGCACTTGCCCACCCACCAGTGACATGGGTGTGTGAATGAATAATGTCGCTTACAGCAGCGGGACTGCCCAGGACTCTCACCTGGTTCCCTATTAATCTCCTCGCGGAGAACCAATTGCTTGTTATGTCGTGTGCAAAGTTACGAAAAAAGATTTGCGCGGCATGACTTGCCGCCCATTATTTTGTCAGAGCATCTTGCCGCAAAACTCTTCGCCCAGGCGGAAGCCCTCCTCATAGAGGCGCTCCAGCTTGCGGGTGTCTTTTTCCATCCGGCTGACCTCCATGGGCCGTTGCGGGCGTATGACGACGATGTCGCCGGCACGCTCCAGGTCCTCCACCAGTTGCAACTGCTCGTTGTAGGCCTCGATGCGATGGCTCAGCGCCACGCGCAGGCGGGGATAATGGCGGTAGATGAAACGTGGGGTCTTGCGGTCGTGACCCGACTCGCGGTAGCCATAGTTGCGCGTGGTAACCACCACGTTGAACGCATGTCCCTTCTCCTGGGCGTGCCTGATGGGGATGGAGTCGACGATGCCCCCGTCGAGCATGGGCTTGCCGTCCACCCAGACTATCTTGCTCACATAAGGCAGGGAGCTCGACGCCCGCACGATGTCGATGGCGCGCTGGCGGTCGCCCGTGTCGGAGAGATACTCGGCGCGGCCCGTCTGGCAGTTGGTGGCCACCATCTCAAACCCCGCCGAATGGCGGAAAAACTCATCGTAGTCGAAGGGGATGAGCTCGTTGGGGAACCGGTCGTAGAGCAACTTCTGGTCGAAGATGCAACCTTGGGTCACCAGGTGGCGCAGTCCAATGTAGTTGTACTTCGGCAAGAAGTCGATATTGGACAATCGCGCGCGCCGTGGCTGCCTGGAAATATAACTCATGCCGTTGCATGCGCCGGCCGACACGGCCACCACATAATGGAAGTATAGCTCATGCTTCATGAAGGCGTCAAGCACGCCACTGGTAAACACGCCGCGCATGCCGCCACCCTCAAGCACCAAGCCTGTATTTCTGTCAATATGCATAAATTATTGTAAATTCAATTGCAAAGATACGCATTTCTATCGAAGTTTTTTATAACTTTGCAACATAAAACGTAAAAATATCTATTTATGTTTAGCAAAGAAACCTACGTCAGCCGCCGCGCAGAGCTGAAAAAGCTCGTAAAGAGTGGCATCATCGTGCTGTTTGGCAACAACAGTTCGCCCGCCAACTTCCCCAACAACGGTTACTACCCCTTCCGCCAGGACTCGTCGTTCCTCTACTATTTCGGGCAGAACCGCGACGGGCTTGTGGGCGTCATCGACATTGACAACAACATCGAGACGCTCATCGGCGACGACATCTCGATAGACGACATCGTGTGGTATGGCTCTGTGGACAGCGTGCACGACATGGCCCAGCAAGTGGGCGTGGACAACTCGGCGCCCATGAAGACGCTGAAGACCATCTGCAACGACGCCCTGCGGCAGAAGCGCAAGATACACTTCCTGCCGCCCTATCGCGCCGACATCAAGATCCAGATATTCGACCTGCTTGGCATTCACCCCAACCAGCAGAAGGAGAGCGCGTCGATGCCACTCATCAAGGCTGTCGTGAAGATGCGTTCTTCAAAGACGCAAGAAGAAATCGACGAGCTGGAGAGGGCTGCCGTCATTGGATACAAGATGCACACCACGGCCATGAAGATGTGTCGTCCAGGAGTGGTGGAGAAGGAAATCTCCGGCGTGCTTGATGGCATTGCCAATAGCATGGGCTCAATGGTGAGCTTCCCGACAATCTTGTCACAACATGGCGAGATTCAACATGGCGCGCCTTCACCAAACAAGTTGCAGGCCGGCAAGTTGATGCTTTGCGACGCTGGTGCCGAGACCATGAATCATTATTGTTCCGACAATACTCGCACGACTCCTGTGAGCGGGCACTTCGACCAAAGGCAACTTGAGATTTACTCCATCGTGGAGGCGGCTCACGATTACGCCCTCTCCGTGGCTAAGCCTGGCGTGAAGTGGTGGGACGTTCACTTTGGCGTATGCCGCCTTATCACGGATAAGCTCAAGGAGATAGGCTTGATGAAGGGCGACACGGAAGAGGCTGTAGCAGCTGGTGCTCATGCCATGTTCATGGTTCACGGTTTGGGTCACATGATGGGCATGGACGTTCACGACATGGAGTCGCTCGACCAAATCAACGTTGGCTTCGACGACGAGGTGCGTCCAAACCTTCAGCAGTTTGGCACCAACTGCCTGCGCCTGGGCCGCCGCCTGCAAGAGGGCTTTGTGGTGACCGATGAGCCTGGCATCTACTTCATTCCTGCCCTCATCGACGATTGGAAGGCTTCCGGTCATTGCAAGGAATTTATCAATTTCGACAAACTTGAGACCTACAAGGACTTCGGCGGCATTCGCATCGAGGACGACCTGCTCATCACGAAGGACGGCTGCAGGTTCATCGGCAAGGACCGCATTCCTTATCATCCGAAGGATGTGGAGGAGTTCCTGGCCGCAAGCAGAGAGTAAATAACTCACATCATGGCCCACGGTTTTCTTAGCGACTAATCGTTACGCATGTTGGGCTGACGACAAAAATAAAGCCTACCACGGTTCTTTTCCGTAGTAGGCTTTTTTATATCTTGTTGTAAATGAGTTATTTAGGCTTTGCGTTAAGATGGCGTCGGCTTTACGCTGTAAAGGCACTGCGATTCAAGCGTAAAGCCGACGCGATTCAAGCGTAGAGGCAACGCGATTCAAGCGTAAAGCCGATGCCATTCCACTGTAACGGCAAAAGCGGTTCAGATGTAGTATTCTGCCGCATCGACAAGTCCGGCGCGAAGGGCGAACTTTATGGCCTCGTGCACATTGTTCACACCGAGCTTCCGAAAGATGTTTTTCCTGTGGGTATTGACCGTATGGAAGCTTGAAAACCTCTTTTCAGCTATTTCCTTTGTTGTCATGCCCAAGGCGATGTCTTTCAAGATTTCCAATTCGGTTTTTGTAAGGTTGGGCAGAGAATCTTTTTGTTGGGTTTCCTCCTTCGACGGCGCGGCAAGGAGCAGTTCCGTGATTTGCTGGCAAATATACCTTTTGCCCTTCGACGCGAAGTCGAGTGCCTCCCTTATCTCGGCCAGCGAACAGTCTTTGAGCACGATACCACATTTTGGGCACACAAGCACGACCTCGCGCAAGAAGTCTTGGCTCAAGTCTTCGCTGAAGAGAATCCATTGCGCTTCGGGGAAGCGTTGGCTGATGATGCTCAGTTCCGTTGCGTCGTTGATGTCGAACAAGGTATAGTCGAGAATTATCACCACGTGGCTGTCGTCCCTCAGTGCTTCCACGAGGCTTGCCTTGTCTGACGTGAGCCTACTCTCGCAGTCGTTGCGTTGCGAGACAAGATAGAGCAAGCCGGCGCGTGTTATGTCTTGATTATCCGCAATATAGATTTTCATGCCTTTGACTTGAATGAGAACATAAGTTATTTAATGACAATGGAGAGCATGATGTGTCTTTGTGCCACATCATGCTCTCC
>DAIOEQ010000062.1:7258-10054 GCA_036746215.1 Prevotella sp. | reverse complement strand
CCAGTAGTAGGCGGAGCGCAATGTTTCCATGGGCCTCTCTCGCTGACAGGCGACAGCGGCCAGCAGGAGCAGGGGCAACAGGAGGACGAGCGCGCGGCGCGCGGCAGTGGGGTATCTCATGGGCACAGCATTACGGTTAGGCCAACAGGCCAGGGCGCAAAGATATGCATTAATCCGCTACCCGCCAAAACTTTTGGCCCCAAATCCACGCGCGTTTCCGGAGAATGGCGCATTACTTGATGGTAAGTAGTTGCGCACAAAAAGGCGGCGCCACCCTTCCTGACGAGGAAGGATGGCGCCGCCGGGCTATTGGGGAAGGCGCGCACCAGAAGGAGGCGCGCCACGCTTGGCTACTTGGCGTAGGCCACGGAGCGGGTCTCGCGGATGACCGTGATCTTGACCTGTCCGGGATAAGTCATCTCGTTCTGGATCTTCTCGGCAATCTCCGAGCTGAGCTTGGTGCTCTCGTCGTCGTTCATCTTGTCGGCGCCGACGATGACACGGAGCTCACGGCCAGCCTGGATGGCGTAGGTCTTGGTGACACCGGGATAGCTCATGGCGATGGCCTCAAGGTCGTTGAGACGCTTGATGTAGGCCTCGACAATCTCGCGGCGGGCGCCGGGACGGGCGCCGGAGATGGCGTCGCACACCTGCACGATCGGGGCCAGGAGCGTGTTCATCTCCACCTCGTCGTGGTGAGCGGCGATGGCGTTGACAATCTCGGGCTTCTCCTTGTACTTCTCGGCCATCTTGGCGCCGAGCAGTGCGTGGGGCAGCTCGCTCTCCTCGTCGGGCACCTTGCCGATGTCGTGGAGCAGGCCGGCGCGCTTGGCCTTCTTCGGGTTGAGGCCGAGCTCGGCGGCCATGACGGCGCAGAGGTTGGCGGTCTCACGGGCGTGCTGCAAGAGGTTCTGGCCGTAGGACGAGCGATACTTCATCTTACCGATGATGCGGATGAGCTCGGGGTGCAAGCCGTGGATGCCGAGGTCGATGGCGGTGCGCTTGCCCGTCTCCACAATCTCGTTGTCGAGCTGCTTCTTGACCTTGGCCACAATCTCCTCGATGCGCGCGGGATGGATGCGGCCGTCGGCCACGAGCTGGTGGAGCGCCAGGCGGCAGACCTCGCGGCGGATGGGGTCGAAGGCCGAGATGATGATGCTCTCGGGCGTGTCGTCGACGACAATCTCGGTGCCCGTGGCGGCCTCGAGGGCGCGTATGTTGCGGCCCTCACGGCCGATGATGCGGCCCTTCACCTCGTCGTTGTCGATGTGGAAGACGCTGACGGAGTTTTCGATGGCCGTCTCGGTGGCCACGCGCTGTATGGTCTGTATGACAATCTTCTTGGCCTGCTGGTTGGCGTCAAGCTTGGCCTGGTCCACAATCTCGTTGATGTAGCTGGCGGCGTCCATCTTGGCCTTGTCCTTCATGCTCTCCACGAGACGGTTCTTGGCCTCCTCGGCCGAGAGGCCCGAGAGCTCCTCGAGCTTGGCGCGCTCCTGCTCCTGCATCTTCTCGAGGTCGGCCTGCTTCAGGGCGAGCAGCTTCTTCTCGTTGTCGATGCGCTGCTGGGCCTGGTCGTTCTCCTGCTTACGGCGGCCGAGCTCCTCCTGACGCTGGTTGAGCGAGAGCTCGCGCTGCTTGAGCTTGTTCTCGCTCTGCTGGATCTTCTGGTTGCGCTGCTGCACTTCCTTCTCGAGCTCGCCCTTCTTGTTGAGGAACTTCTCCTTCACCTCGAGGAGCTTCTTTTCCTTGATCACTTCGGCATCCTTCTGTGCCTTCTCCATCATCTCCTTATATTTGCCGGTGAGCACATACCGGTTGATGAGATACCCCGCCGCGACACCGATGACGATGCCCACGATGGCGGTTACGATTACTGCTATCATTTAGTAAATTATTGTTTTGGGTTTATGATACATGTTCTCACTCGCTGTTTGGGTGTGTCGCCGCCTCACTTGCTCTTCAGCACGTCCTCGATTTCAGAAGTCAGCTTGGTGAGAATGTCGTCATAGGGCTTGGTGTCGTTGCGCTGGAGCTCCTTCTGGAGCCTCAGCCCGAGGTCTATCATGGCGAAATAGGTGATCTCCTTGTCGCCCTTGTGGCCCTTGAAATTGGCGAAATAGGCGTTGAGGAGCTCGTTGATGAGTTCCGCGTCCTTACGGTAGAGCGGCTCCTCCTCGCGGGGCACCTTGACCATGATGTCGGTGTCGTAGATATGCAACCGTATGCTGATCTTGTCCTGTTCTGCTTCTGCCATCACTACTTTTGTTACTGTTGTTCACTGAGCAGCGTGATACACTTGTCCACGTCTCGGATGAGCTTGCTGACCTTCTTCTTGGCCATGTCGAGGTCTTGGTCGCTGACCTCGAGCATCCGCGCCATCTTCAACGCGTTGTAGTCGTTCTGGAGCTGTCTCACTTGCGCCTCGAGCTTCTTGATGCGCGCGTCGCGCTCGTCGACCATGGCATACAGCTCGCCGTTCTCCTTCACCACGTCGTGGTATTGGAGAATCATTTGCCTGACGCGTGTGGCGAACCGGTCGATGATCTTCTCGTTGGCTTCCATTACGATACAATTTTCTGCAAAATTAAAACTTTATCCCGAATAATCCAAATGTTTCGCACCTTTTAGTTGGCCGGATGTTTCATTCATGCGACATTCGCGCTACATTTTCGGGTGACAGGATTCCAGCATCCGTCCCATATTCTTGTAGGACGCGATGCCAAAAGCGTCCATTTTCACCCCTATCTTATTAAGGTGGAGCATAAGTTACCTAAAGGTCGTGATTTATAGAAC
>DAIOEQ010000062.1:0-7119 GCA_036746215.1 Prevotella sp. | reverse complement strand
GGGAAAGCCGTACCTTTGCAGGCCGATAGACTGCAGACGGGTGAGGAGAAGACATTCTTTCGCCGCACCGGCACACACTCCGTCACTGCAGCACGGAGGGCAAAGGGCACCCGCCCGCGCCACCGTGTTACATTATTAACCCAACCACACATTACAACTTATGGTTTTACAAGACCTCCAACAAGACTTCAAGGGATCCAACTGGAAGCACGAGATTGACGTGAGAGACTTCATCCAGGCCAACTACGAGCCCTACGCGGGCGACGAGACCTTCCTGGCCGGACCCTCAGAGAAAACCAAGAAACTGTGGACCCTGCTGTCGGCCCTCTTCGAGGTGGAGCGCGAGAAGGGTGTCTACGACGCCGAGACCAAGCTGCCCCAGAGCATCGACACCTACGGAGCCGGATACATCGACAAGGACAGCGAGGTGGTGGTCGGCCTGCAGACCGACAAGCCCCTGAAGCGCGGCATCTTCCCCAAGGGAGGCATCCGCATGGTGGAGAAGGCGCTCAACGCCTACGGCTATGAGCTCGACCCCGCCACGAAGACCATCTTCACCAAGTATCGCAAGACCCACAACGAGGGTGTCTTCTCGGCCTACAACGACGACATCAAGGCAGCGCGCCACGCCCACATCATCACCGGCCTGCCCGACGCCTACGGACGCGGACGCATCATCGGCGACTACCGCCGCGTGGCCCTCTACGGCACGGCCAACCTCATCGAGGAGAAGAAGCGCTACTTCAAGCGCATCGACATACAGGAGTTCACCGAGGAGATCGTGCGCCACCGCGAGGAGATCTCCGACCAGATACAGGCCCTGAAGCAGTTTGAGCGCATGTGCGCCGCCTACGGCTTCGACGTCAGCAAGCCCGCCACCAACGCCCGCGAGGCCGTGCAGTGGACCTACTTCGGATACCTCGGCGCCGTCAAGGACCAGGACGGTGCCGCCATGTCGCTCGGCCGCGTCTGCGCCTTCCTCGACATCTACATCCAGCGCGACCTGAAGAACGGCACGCTCACAGAGGAGGAGGCCCAGGAGCTCATCGACCAGATGATCATGAAGCTGCGCATCGTGCGCTTCCTCCGCACGCCCGAGTACAACGACCTCTTCTCCGGCGACCCCATCTGGGCCACGGCCTCCATCGGCGGCATGGGCATCGACGGGCGTTCCATGGTCACCAAGACCGACTATCGTTTCCTCCACACCCTCTACAACATGGGCCCGTCGCCCGAGCCCAACCTCACCATCCTCTGGAGCGAGCGCCTGCCCGAGCCCTGGAAGAAGTTCTGCGCCAAGGTCAGCATCGACACCAGCGCCATCCAGTATGAGAACGACGACCTCATGCGCGCCGAGCTCGGCGACGACTACGGCATCGCCTGCTGCGTCAGCCCCATGAAGATCGGCAAGCAGATGCAGTTCTTCGGCGCCAGGGCCAACCTCGCCAAGTGCATGCTCTACGCCATCAACGGCGGACGCGACGAGATGTCGGGACAGCAGATCGCCCCGCGCTTCGCGCCCATCACCGGCGACTACCTCACCTACGAGGAGTTCATGCCCAAGTTTGAGCAGATGATGCGCTGGCTCGCCAAGACCTACGTCAACGCGCTGAAGATCATCCACTACATGCACGACAAGTACGACTACGAGGCCTTCGAGATGTCGCTCCACGACGGCGACGTGGAGCGCACGCGCGCCACGGGCATCGCCGGCCTGTCCATCGTCACCGACTCCATCGCCGCCATGAAGCACTGCAAGGTGCGCATCATCCGCGACGACAGCGGACTGGCCGTCGACTATAAGATCGAGGAGGGCGACTATGTGCCCTTCGGCAACAACAACGACGAGACCGACGCCATCGCCGTCGACCTGACGGAGAAGTTCATGGAGTACCTGCGCCAGCACCGCACCTACCGCGATGCCACACCCACGCAGAGCCTCCTCACCATCACCTCCAACGTGGTCTACGGACGCAACACCGGCGCCACGCCCGACGGCCGCCAGAAGGGCGTGCCCTTCGCACCGGGCGCCAACCCGATGAACGCCCGCGACGTCAAGGGTGCCGTGGCCGCTCTCTCGTCAGTGGCCAAGCTGCCCTTCCAGCACTCGCGCGACGGCATCTCCTACACCTTCGCCATCACGCCCGGCGCCCTCGGCAAGCAGACGGAGCAGCGCGCGCAGAACCTCGTCGGACTGCTCGACGGATACTTCACGCCCAACGGCGGACAGCACCTCAACGTCAACGTCTTCGACCGCCAGCTGCTCATCGACGCCATGGACCATCCCGAGAAGTACCCGCAGCTCACCATCCGCGTCAGCGGCTACGCTGTCAACTTCGTGAAGCTCACGCGCGAGCAGCAGCTCGACGTGCTCTCGCGCACCATCAACCAGGGACTCTAACAACGTCCCACGCGAGACAACAACGACAAAAAAGCCAAATGCGCTCCCGCACCAGCAGGGAGGCATTTGGCTTTCTTTTAAGGTGGTTTCCATAAAATCCCAATCACACCATGAACATCATCGGACGCATACACTCCATGGAGTCGTTTGGCACCGTCGACGGGCCCGGCATACGCTTCGTGGCCTTCATGCAGGGTTGTCCCCTGCGCTGCCAGTTCTGCCACAACCCCGACACCTGGGATCCGCGTGGCCAATGCCAGTATGAGCTCACGCCCCAACAGCTCATCGACGAGGTCCTGCGCTACCGCAGCTTCATCCGCAGCGGCGGCGTGACGCTCTCGGGTGGCGAGCCCCTCATGCAGGCGCCCTTCGCCTCCGCCTTTTTCGCCCTCTGCCAGGCCGAGGGCATCCACACCGCCCTCGACACCAGCGGTTTCTACCTCACGCCGGCGGCCCTCGACGCGCTCGGCCACACCGACCTCGTCTTGCTCGACATCAAGACCATGGACCCCGACCTCTACCCGCGCCTCACCGGTCAGTCGCAGGCCAACAACCTGCGTTTCCTCGACGAGCTCGAGCGACGCGGCATACGCACCTGGGTGCGCCATGTGGTGGTGCCCGGACTGACCGACGACGATGGGTGGCTCCGCCGCCTCGGCGAGCACGTGGCCCAATACAGCGTCGTGGAGAAAATCGAGGTGCTCCCCTACCACACCCTCGGCACCTACAAATACCAGGAGCTCGGCATCCGCTATCCGCTCGACGGCGTCAAGCCCCTCAGCGCCGAGCGCGCCCAGGCCATCCGCCAGTTGCTCTCCGCCTACAAGCCTTGCCTGTGAGCCATAAGGACGGTGGTCGCCCTCAGCGGGATTCCACAAACCACGGAGTGTGACTGGCCACAGATTACTGAATGTCCGGGCAAAAAAGCGTCTTCTGTTGAAGACGCTTTTTTCATAGGTGGGTTCTATAAATTAGCTTTGTCAGATTTTGAGGCTCTTATAAGAGGCCTCTTATAAAGTGACAGCAAAATAAGCGAGCGGCTCCTGCGCCTGTTTCCGTCAGAAGGGGAACAACAGGGGCAGCACGAGGGTCATGACGAGCCCCATGATGACCTGCAACGGCAGGCCCACGCGCAGATAGTCGGCAAAGGTGTATCCACCGGCGTGCATCACCAGGGCGTTGGGGGGCGTGGAGAAGGGAGAGGCGAAACACATGCTGGCACCCAGCGTCACGGCAAAGAGCATGGGCAGCGGACTGACGCCCAACTCCACCGAAGCCGACAAGGCAATGGGTGCCATGAGCACCGCCGTGGCGGTGTTACTGATAAACATGGTGAGGAGCGACGTGGTGAAATAGAGTCCGCACAGCAACGCCGTTGGCCCCACATGGCCCAGCGAGGCCACCAGGGCATGGCTGACGGAGGCGGAGACGCCCGTCTTCTCAAGAGCTGTCGCCATGGGCATCATGGCGCCAATGAGCACCACGCTCTCCCAGTTGATGGTCTTGTAGGCCGCGTCGACACTGCGGAAGCATCCCGACACCACCATCAGCACGGCGGCGGCGATGACCGCCGTGACGGGCGCCACCGGTATGGCGTCGACCGCCATGGCCAGCACCATGGCCAGCATGATGACGCCAGCCAGTGGCGCCTTGTAGTTGAGTGTCACTCGCTCGGCCATCTGCTGGGGCTGTCCCAGGAGCACCCAGTCGGCCTCGTCGCGGTCCAGTCGGGTGATGTTCTCCCACAGGCCCTGTATGAGAAGCGTGTCGCCAGCGCGCAGGCGTGCCGTGGGCAGGTCGTCGGTGATGTAGGCCTCGCCTCGCTTGATGCCCAACACGTTGATCTGGTAATTCTCTCGGAAACAAGAGTCGCGCAACATGCTGCCCACCAGCCGCGACTCGGGCATGACCACGATCTCGGCGACGCCCAGGTCGTAGAAGTGGAACGAGGCGTCGCGTTCCTCCCTCAGTGAGGCCTCGCCTGCAAAACGGCGCACATCGTCGGGTGCGCCTTGCAGGTAGAGCGTGTCGCCGGCACAGAGCACAGTGGCGGGCAAGGGCAGGCATTGGCTCACATGGCGCATGAGTCCGTGACGCCTGCGCTGCTCATGGCGTATTTCAAAGATGGTCACGCCGTAGCGCGCCCGCAGGTCGAGCTCGGCCACCGTGCTTCCCACGATGGCGCTGCGCGCGTCAATGCGATAAGCGTGTACATCGGCGCCAAGCCGATACTCGTCGATGAGCTCATCGAGTTGCTTGCCCTTGCGTCGGTTGTTGGCTTTCGACTTCTTGTTGAGAAAACGGGCGCTCAGCGGCATCATCACCGCCGTGCCCACCGCCAGGCAGACAAGGCCCACGGACAGGAAGGAGAAGAACGACAGCCCCTCGTGGCCACTCTCACGCAGGGCCTCGTCGATGACCAGGTTGGGCGGCGTTCCGATGAGCGTCAGCATGCCACCCATGCTGCTGGCAAAGGCCAGGGGCATGAGCAGTCGGGAGGCATTGGCCCTGCCGGCCGAGGCCATCGACACCACGATGGGCATCATCAGCGCCACCGTTCCCGTGTTGCTCACAAAGGCGCCGATGACCGCCGTGCCGAGCACCACCAACAGGAAAAGCCGCGTGTCGTTGCCGCGCGCCAAGACTACAATCTTGCTGCCGGCGGCCTTGGCAAGCCCTGTCTGCAGGATGGCTCCGCCCACGACAAACAGGCCCACCATCATCACGAGCACCGGACTGGAGAAGCCTGCCAAAGCCTCGGCCGGTGTCAGCACGCCCGACAGGAGCAACGCTGTCAGCGCGCCAAGGGCCACCACGTCGGCGCGCGGCTTGCCTACGACAAACAGCACAATCGTGGCCAGCAAGATGATTATCACACACGTCATGGGAACAAAGATAAGGCAGCCAAAACGTTTTGGCCAAATGATTTAGGGTGGGTTCTATAAATTAGCTTTATCAGATTTTGAGGCTCTATTTTGGTGGACAAGTTTCACGCGTCCTCCACCGTCCAGTCGGTGATGTTGTGCCGGGCCACGTCGAAGTTGACGCCGACCTTCACCACGGGCAAGCCGCACTGCATGAAGCGCTTGGGGTATTGGCGGAGGTCTATCTGCCGCATGGCCGCCTGCGCGTCCTGGCCCACCTTCAGCTCCAGGAGGTAGAGGCGCGTGGCCGTGCGCACCACCATGTCGACGCGGCCGCGCGGCGTGCGCACCTCCACGTCGACATAGTGGTCGAGGATGGAGAAGATGACATACATCATCTGCTGGTAGTGGCCCTCGCTGTTGGCGCCCTGGCAGTAGGGCACGGTTTCGAGAAACGCCTGGAGCATCTCCAACGCCCCGTCCATGTCGCCGCGGCGGATGAGCGCCGACATCTTGGCGATGGTCGTCGTGCCCTTCACCGTGTTGAGCCCGATGTAGCCCGGCAGCAGGCTGCGGAAGAGACCCACGCGGATCTCCTTGTTGGGCAGGTCGAGGCGGTAGAGCTCCGTCTCGGGGTCGTAGCCCTTGATGGTGATGTAGCCGCTCTGGTAGAGCAGCGGCATGATGGACGTCATGCGCTCCGTGGGCGCGTCAAACTCCGCCTTGTCGGCGTCGCCGCCACCTATCTCCGAGGGCAGCACGTGGAACTTGCGCAGCATCTCTATCAGGTAGGTCGGCGTGCCCGAGGAGAACCAGTAGTAGTCGAGCTGGCCCGCCGCCATGGCGTTGAGCAGGCTGTAGGGGTTGAACACGTCGGGCGACTTGGCGGAGAAGTGGTAGCCGTCGTAATACTCACGCAACTTGTCGAAGGTCTCCTCCTTCGTCTTGCCTAATTTGCCGGCCAGCGCCTCCACGTCCGCCGACATCTGTGTCGCCAGCTCATCCACGGTGATGCCGCAGATGGCCGCATACTCGTCGCGCATGCTGATGTTGGTGATGTTGTTGAGCTCGCTGAAGATGCTCATCTGCGAGAACTTCGTGATGCCCGTCAGGAACACGAAGCGCAGGTAGGGCTCGCAGTCTTTCAGCGGACTGTAGAAGTTGCGCATCACGTTGCGGAGCACCGGCAGCTTCTCGTCCTCGTGCACCACGTCGAGCAGCGGCGCGTCATACTCGTCGATGAGCACCACCACCTGCTTGCCCGTCCGGTTGTAGGCGGTCTTGATGAGATCCATCAAACGGTTGTTGGCCCCCTTGGCTGGAGTTGTGATACCCCATTCTGCTTCAACGTCTTTCAGCCTATAACCAAGGTAATCTTCCAGCTGTTCCTTCTCCATGTGCTTGCCGCCCGCCATGCTGAAGTGGAGCACGGGATACGCGGTCCACTCCTTCTCGAGCCTCTCGACGGCCAGCCCCTTGAACAGCTCGCGCTTGCCCTCGAAATAACTCTTGAAGGTGGACGTGAGCAGCGACTTGCCGAAGCGCCGCGGACGGCTGAGGAAGAAATAAGTGCCATTGGTGTGGGCCATGCGGTAGACATACTCCGTCTTGTCGACATAGAGCTTGTTCTCCCTTATAATACGTTCGAAGGTCTGCAGGCCAATGGGGTAAAGTTTCAGTGCTGCCATAAGATGTGATGCGTTTGGGTTTGAATGCAAAGATACGAAGAAAAAAGAAAGCGTGCCCGCTTTTTCGCGAGAGATTGACCCTTTGACGACAAAGCGTCAAAAGGGCGTCGTCGCGTCCTCCACCGTCCAGTCGGTGATGTTGTGCCGGGCCACGTCGAAGTTGACG
>DAIOEQ010000061.1:0-10078 GCA_036746215.1 Prevotella sp. | reverse complement strand
CTCGAACGGAAGAAAGGTCGATGAGCTCTTGCTGAATGGAAAAGACTTCTTCAATGGCGACAGGGAGACGCTTATCGAAAATCTGCCCGCTTATATGATTAAAAACATCAAGATCTACGAGCATATCGACTCATTGAAACTGCTCAAGTCTATTGACAAGCAACCGCCTCTCGCCCTTGACATCAAACTGAAAAAGGGGTATAACTCCACCGTCTTGGGTAATATGGATTTAGGAGCGGGGTCTGACAGTCGCTACTACGGGCGGTTGTTTGGCATGCGTATCCATGACCTGTATCGCTGGACGGCCTACGCCGTATCAAACAACACCAACCACAACGAGCAAATAGATAAAAACGGTCAACTATATAACATGGATGACGGCACAGGTGACAAGAAGTTCCATGTGGCCGGAATAAACTATAATGTTGACAGCCCGTCGGATGCTTACAAGATAGAGGGCAATTTCAGGATACAGGGGAGCAACGAAAAGCAGACCTACCGTCAGATGGACGACATGTTCCTAAGCGATGGGGACGCGTATGCATTCACATCCAGAAACACAAAAGCCCAAAATTTCTCAGTTCAGACCAACCATACTTTTGACCTATTTCCAAGAAAGAAATACAACCTAACGATTAGCCCTGCATTTGTTCACGTCCGCTCAAAGGTTAATGTCGATATGGCCCAGCTCAACGCTAATGAGAACATCGCAGACGTGATTGGTGGCAGTTGGGCCGACAGCATTCGTTCCAAGTCGCTTGGAGAGAAGCTACTGATGTATGGAGTGAACAGGGTCTTGAACAAGAAATACACGCCGACCCATTCCACGCAGATGTCACTGAAGGCCGACCAAAGCTATCGCATTCCCCATACTCCAGATTACGTCGGCTTGGAGTTGGCTGGGCTGTACACAACGCAGTCGACCGACAGTTATGAGCACTACGGCATCGACTACATGGCCAACTCACAAAACACCAATAGCTGGAAAAACCTCTACTTGGACAACCACATCAAAGATTACCAATGGTCTGCCAAGGCATCCTACACCACGCTGCTGAAGAGCGTCCATACCATTGGCATCCATGCCAGCTTCGCACACGAATATTCCAATGTCGACAAAAACAACTATAACCTTGCAACCTTGTCGGGCTGGGGCATCGACACCGAATACGAGTTGGGCATGCTCCCTTCTCAACAAGCCCTTTTAGGAACATTGGAAAAGGGCAATTCCTATTCATACCGAGAGCATCTTAACAAATACACGCTGGGCCTCGATTATGCTTTAGAATTTCACGGGCACACCTTCGAGGTGTCCGCCCCCCTGTCCTTGCAGAGGAGAAACCTAAACTTTTACCAAGGGGGTCAAGAACAAGTCGTGACCAGGCGGATGTTTTCGCCAGACATCGCCATTAAGTTGAGAAAATGGATGCATGGAAACACAGGCAGTAGCTATTCTCTCAGCTTCTCGACCAAGAAGTCCATGCCGGCGTTGTTCAATCTTGTCAATCAGCGCAGCGACATCTACGAGGTGGCCGTTACGCAAGGTAATGAGAACCTGAAGAACGCAACCACCTACACGTTAAGCGGTTCATACAACTGGCGCCCAGTCATGATGCACAGTCATGCGATTTCCGTTTCGTACAACTATTACAGAAACAAAGTCGGAACGGCCATCTATTATGACAAAACGAATGGCAGATATCTCTACACACCGACAAACATCAACGGCAACCAGGATTTCTCAACCATCCTAAACAATTCGTTCTACTTGGACAAGAGCTACAAGCACAAATTATCCAACGTCCTTTCATACACTTATATCCAGAGCGCCGATTTCAGTGGCACGTCGGAAAAGGAATATTTCAGCAAAAGCACTGTGCACAATTCGGTCGTCTCAGAAAAGATGGAATACATGTTCACGTCGAGAAATACAAAATGCATAGGCGCGATTGCACCTTATCTGACTTTTCACAGAAGTGTTTCGCAAAGACAGGGCTTTGAGACCATCAATGCCTTTTTATATGGCTTGCAAGCCTCTGCCCGCATCGAGCTCCCTGCGTCCATTCGTTTCAACACGGAACTGAGGAGCGAGTCCAGAAGAGGTTACAGCGACCACTCCATGAACGACAATGAGCTGATTTGGAACATGGGCTTGACCAAATCCTTCAAAAACAACATCACGCTGAGCCTGAACGCAGTGGACGTCCTTGCACAGCGAAAAAACATTTATAAGGTTATCACGGCTCAGGGCACAACCGAAAGTGTCCGCAATGTGCTTGGGCGTCATGTGATGCTGCATTTCATTTGGCAGTTTAGCAGCAAGAAGACAAACAAGTAAAGGTCATGCCGAGGGGGCAATTCAAATACCAAATCAACTCCATGGACTGTGCACGATAGCCCAGCACTATGTAAAAAGGTTCCACCTACCCTGTCAAATAGGCTGTGATTTGTCATCTCTTTTCTGCTAAAAGACGCATCCCCGCAGGGAGGCATTTAGCGGACGAAAAAGGGGTAGGGAATGGAAGGATGGTGGACAAAAGGCCTGAAAACGCAGAACGGCAGGCAGCAGGCTTGAACATCGGATAGCAATCGAGGTGCGTCATGTGACAGAAGCGGCCTCAATAGGCGCTGAACAAAAACACGATTCAGCACCTATTGAGCCACGACAAGGCATCTTCCTCCAGCTCTTCGGACAGACAGGACAAGCCGGAAACGCAAGAAGTCACACAACTAATTGATTTACAGTCGACTTCGCAAACATCGAAAAACAGTGCGTATTTGCGGGCGATAACGCCCGCGCTGACCGCGAAGCCATTCCCAGAAGACCTTTTGTCGGAATGTTTCACATCTGTTCTTGGCGACACTCTGAGATTTGTTTTTTATACACATACTCTCAAAAACTGTAATCAGTCACACTTTTTAAGAGTCCCACCTTGACCATTCAGCCCAAGATGGGCGGGGAATAATGCGGTTGCGGGGAAAGAAAAGAAATCTTTCCTTTTGCGTTCTCTACTTTTTGGAGTAACTTTGCATACATCTTTATTTATAGGGACATCACATCTCAGACAGAAAAACAAAAACACAAGATAACGCGATGAACTACGATTTCAGAGAGATTGAGAAAAAGTGGCAAAAGACGTGGGTGGAGCAGAAGACCTACAAGGTGACTGAGGACCCCAGCCGCAAGAAGTACTATGTGCTCAACATGTTCCCCTATCCGTCGGGAGCGGGCCTGCACGTGGGTCACCCCTTGGGCTACATTGCCAGCGACATATACGCGCGCTACAAGCGCCAGTGCGGCTTCAACGTGCTCAACCCCATGGGCTACGACGCCTACGGCCTGCCCGCCGAGCAGTATGCCATCAAGACCGGGCAGCATCCCGCCATCACCACCGAGCAGAACATCAACCACTACCGCGAGCAGCTCGACAAGATCGGCTTCTCGTTTGACTGGGACCGCGAGGTGCGCACCTGCGACCCCGCCTACTACCACTGGACGCAGTGGGCCTTCCAGAAGATGTTCAACTCCTATTATGACAACGCCCAGCAGAAGGCGCGGCCCATCAGCGAGCTCGTGGCGCACCTGGAGAAGCAGGGCACCGAGGGGCTCCGTGTGGCCCAGGGCGAGGAGCTCTCGTTCACGGCCGACGAATGGCAGCAGATGAGCGAGAGGCAAAAAGAGGAGACGCTGATGAACTACCGCATCGCCTACAAGGGCGAGACGATGGTCAACTGGTGCGCCGGACTGGGCACCGTGCTGGCCAACGACGAGGTGGTGGAAGGCGTGTCGGTGCGCGGCGGCTTCCCCGTGGTGCAGAAGAAGATGAGCCAGTGGTGCCTCCGTGTGTCGGCCTACGCCCAGCGCCTGCTCGACGGCCTCGACACCGTGGAGTGGAGCGACTCCATCAAGGAGACGCAGCGCAACTGGATCGGACGCTCCGAGGGAACGGAGATGCAGTTTAAGGTGGCCGGAAGCGACGAGTCGTTCACCATCTTCACCACACGCGCCGACACCATCTTCGGCGTGACGTTCATGGTGCTGGCTCCCGAGAGCGAACTGGTGGACAAGCTCACCACAGCCGCGCAGAAGGCCGAGGTCGACAAGTATCTCGACTACGTGAAGAGCCGCACGGAGCTCGACCGCATGTCGGACCACCGCGTCACGGGCGTCTTCAGCGGTTCCTACGCCGTCAACCCCTTCACGGGCGACAACATCCCCGTCTGGATTTCCGAATATGTGCTGGCCGGATACGGCACGGGCGCCATCATGGCCGTGCCGGCACACGACTCGCGCGACTACGCCTTCGCCAAGCACTTCGACCTGCCCATCATACCGCTCATCGAGGGCGCCGACGTCTCCGAGGAGAGCTTCGACGCCAAGGAGGGCATCGTCATGAACTCGCCCGCGGCCGGCAAGCAGACCCTCGACGGCTTCTCGCTCAACGGATGCACCGTCAAGGAAGCCATCGCCAAGACCAAGGTCTTCGTCACCGAGCACCAGCTGGGCCGCGTGAAGGTCAACTACCGCCTGCGCGACGCCATCTTCAGCCGACAGAGATACTGGGGCGAGCCCTTCCCCGTCTACTACAAGGACGGCATGCCCCAGATGATACCCGAGGAATGCCTGCCCATCGAACTGCCCGAAATCAAGGAATACAAGCCCACCGAGACGGGCGAGCCGCCTCTGGGCCGCGCCGAGAAGTGGGCGTGGGACACCGTGAAGAAGCAGGTGGTGGCCAACAGCCTGATCGACAACAAGACCGTGTTCCCCATCGACCTCTACACCATGCCTGGCTTCGCCGGCTCGTCGGCCTACTACCTGCGCTACATGGATCCGCACAACGACAAGGAACTGGTCTCCAAGAAAGCCGATGACTACTGGCGCCACGTCGACCTCTACGTCGGCGGCACCGAGCACGCCACGGGCCACCTCATCTACTCGCGTTTCTGGAACAAAGTGCTCCACGACTATGGCGTGAGCTGCGAGGAGGAACCCTTCCAGAAACTCATCAACCAGGGCATGATACAGGGCCGAAGCAACTTCGTCTACCGCGTCAACGAGCTCAGCACCGCCGAGAAGCCCGTCTTCGTGTCGGCCGGCCTGCGCAAGAACTACAAGGACGTGACGCCCATCCACGCCTGGGTCAACCTGGTGAAGAACGACATCCTCGACATCGAGGCCTTCAAGGCATGGAGCCCCGAGTACAAGAACGCCGAGTTCATCCTCGAGGACGGCAAGTATGTGTGTGGCTGGGCCATCGAGAAGATGTCGAAGTCGATGTACAACGTGGTCAACCCCGACGACATCGTCAACGACTACGGCGCCGACACGTTGCGCCTCTACGAGATGTTCCTCGGCCCGGTGGAGGCCTCCAAGCCCTGGGACACCAACGGCATCGACGGCTGCTTCCGCTTCCTCAAGAAGTTCTGGAGCCTCTTCTGGGAGAACCGCACCGACAAGTGGCTGGTCGACGACAGCCAGCCCGGCAAGGACTCGCTCAAGAGTGTGCACAAGCTCATCAAGAAGGTGACACAGGACATCGAGTCATTCAGTTACAACACGTCCATCTCCGCCTTCATGATCTGCGTCAACGAGTTGGGGCAGCAGCAGTGCCACAACCGCGAGTTGCTGCGCACGCTGGTGGTGCTCCTGGCGCCCTTCGCGCCCCACATCGCCGAGGAGCTGTGGCACCAGCTGGGCGAAGAGGGCACCGTCTGCGACGCGCAGTGGCCCGCATGGGACGAGAAGTATCTCGTGGAGAACGAGATACAGATGACCGTGAGCTTCAACGGCAAGGCCCGCTTCCAGAAGACCTTTGCCGCCGACGCCACCAAGGACGCCATCGAGAAGGAGACCCTCGCCGATGAGCGCAGCCAGAAATACCTGGAGGGCAAGACCATCGTGAAGGTCATCGTGGTGCCCCGTAAAATCATCAACATCGTTATCAAGTAAATGACCATCAACCATCAGCTGATCAAGAATGAGGTCGAGGACTACGTGTTCATCACGTTCGGCCTCATGCTCTACGCCTTCGCCTTCACCATCTTCCTCCTGCCCTACGAGATCGTGACAGGAGGCGTGACAGGCGCGGCGGCCATCGTCTACTACGCCACCCGGGTCCCCATCCAGGACACCTACATGGTCATCAACGTGGCGCTGCTCGTCGTGGCGCTGAAGATCCTGGGCTTCAAGTTTCTGATGAAGACCATCTACGCCATCTTCATGTTGTCGTTCCTGCTCTGGCTGGCCGGCAAGCTCGCCCCGGTGAACCCCGACGGCAGCTATGTGAAGATCCTCGGCGAGGGACAAGACTTCATGTCGCTCCTCATCGGGTGTACGATGACAGGCACCTCGCTGGCCATCGTCTTCATGAACAACGGCTCCACGGGCGGCACCGACATCATCGCCGCCTCGGTCAACAAGTTCTACAACCTGTCGCTCGGGCAAGTGCTCATCGCCGTCGACTTCATCATCATCGGCTCCTGCTTGTTCATCCCCCAGTTTGGCGCGCCTCTCGACCGCGTGCACAAGGTGGTGTTCGGCCTGTGCACCATGGCCGTGGAGAACTTCACGCTCGACTATGTGATGAACGCCCGCCGCGAGTCGGTGCAGTTCATGATATTCTCCAAGAAATACCAGGAGATCGCCAACGCCATCGGCACGCAGATGGACCACGGCGTGACCATCCTCGACGGCCATGGCTGGTACACCGGACAAGACATGAAGGTGCTGTGCATCCTGGCCAAGAAGCGCGAGAGCACCACCATCTTCCGTCTCATCAAGATGATCGACCCCAACGCCTTCGTGTCGCAGTCGGCCGTCATCGGTGTCTACGGCGAGGGCTTCGACAAAATCAAGGTGCGCCTGCCCAAGGACAAGGACAAAGGCAAGCTGACCGACAAAAACAACGACGACAAATGAAAATAGTATTCGCCACCAACAACCAGCACAAGCTCCAGGAAATCCGCGAGATACTGGGTGACCAATTTGAGATTCTCTCCCTGGCCGACATCGGCTGCCACGAGGACATCCCCGAGACGGGAAACACCCTGGAGGCCAACGCCCACCAGAAGGCCGAGTATGTGTTTGACCATTACCACATCGACTGCTTTGCCGACGACACCGGTCTGGAGGTCGACGCCCTGGGCGGAGCGCCCGGCGTCCACTCGGCCCGCTACGCCGAGGGCACCGACCACGACAGCGAGGCCAACATGGCCAAACTGCTGCGTGAGCTGGGCGACAACGACAACCGCAAGGCGCGCTTCCGCACCGTCATCTCGCTCATACAGATGGAAGGCGGCAACCCCGTGTGCAGCCGCGAGTACCAGTTTGAGGGCAGCGTGGAGGGCCGCATCGACCGCGAGAAGCACGGCGACGGCGGCTTCGGCTACGACCCGCTCTTCATCCCTGAGGGCTACGACAAGAGCTTCGCGGAACTCGGCGAGGAAGTGAAAAACCAGGTCAGCCACCGCGCGCGCGCCGTGAAGAAGCTCGCCGAATGGCTCAAGGCCGAGGAATGAGCGCAACACACGGGCGGGAGCGACATCCCGCACGCATGCTTTTTTTTAAGGAGCGGTTCGAACAATAGAACCGCTCTTTTTTCGTTTACATATATATAATATGTATCCCGCCGATAACCCTTATCACATGTCGATTATGCTTCACCACCTGATCACAAAGCAACACACCACACCCCATACACACCACACCGCCCAGCCCGGCAACAGCCCGGGCGCGCACGCGAGCCTCACCGCCAAGGCCTGTCTGGCCCTGCTCTTGCTGCTCACGCCCCTGTTCGCCCGCGCACAGTGGAAATCCTACTTGGCCTACAGCGACCCCACGGAGATTGAGCGAGCCTCGGGAGACGTCATCTACGTGCTGGCCTCAGGCGACCTCTACAGCTACGACACGGGCGACCAAAGCCTGCAGACCTACGACAAGACCACCACGCTCTCCGACTGCGGCATCGCGCACATAGCCTGGTGCCAGCGGGCACGCCGGTTGGTCATCGTCTACAACGACTACAACATCGACCTGCTGGAGCCCAACGGCAACGTGACCAACATGGCCGACTACATGGACAAGGCCATGACCGTCGACAAGACCGTCTACGACATCAGCATCGACGGCGCCTACGCCTACCTGTCGACAGGCTTCGGCATCGTGAAGCTCAACGTGGCCAGCGGCGAGATCGCCGACACCTACCAGCTGGGGTTCAAGGTCAACTACAGTTACGTGAAAGACGGATTTCTCTATGCCGCCAGCCAGGCCAAGGGCATGTATCGCGCGCCCCTCACGGCCAATCTCCTCGACCCCAACCAGTGGGAACGCACAGGCAACTACGTGTGGCGCAGCAAGACCCTCGACAAGGACCTGCTCGCCCTGGTGAACACACTCTCTCCCGGAGGCCCCAAGACCAACTACTGCGGTTTCCTGAAACTCTATGGCGACAAGCTCTACACCTGCAACGGCGTCTTCGGCACGCAGCCCGGCAGCATACAGGTCCTCGCCAATGACACATGGACCATCTACCAGGACGACATCAGCCAAACCACCGGAAGGCGCTATGAGGACATACGGGCCATAGACATCGACCCCAAAAACAGCAACCACGTCATGGCCGCCGCCCGCAATGGGCTCTATGAGTTCAACGACGGGAAGTTTGTGGCCTACTACGATTGCAAGAACTCGCCCATCGAGTCGTACAACAACACCAACATGGAATACCAGTTGGTGACGAGCGTGAAATATGACACCGACGGCAACCTGTGGCTGCTCAACAGCCAGGCGCCCACCCAGTCGCTCCTGGAGCTGACCGCCGCAGGCCAATGGCAGAAGCGCGGAAGAGCTGAGCTCATGGGACTCAACGACGGCGGCTTCACGGGCAAGAGCCTCGGCGACCTCACGGGCATGATGATCGACAGCCGCGGCCTCATGTGGTTTGTCAACAACCACTACACCAAGCCCTCCTTCTACGCCTACGACTTCACCAACAACGGCATGAACAGCTACACCTCATTCATCAATGAGGACGGCACCGAGACCACTGTCACCGCCGTGCGCTGTGTGACGGAAGACAAGGACGGCAACATCTGGATTGGCACCAACCAAGGGCCCTTCATGCTGGAGACCAGCCAGATGTCGCAACCATCACCCATCCTCACGCAGGTGAAGGTGCCCCGCAACGACGGGACCAACTACGCCGACTACCTGCTGGCGGGCGTCGACATCACCGCCTGCGTCATCGACGGCGCCAACCGCAAGTGGTTTGGAACCGACGGGTCGGGCGTCTATCTCATCGCCAGCGACAACATCACCCAACTGCAACACTTCACCAAGAGCAACAGCCCGCTCTTTTCCGACAACATACAGGCACTGGCCATCGACAACAACACGGGCGAGCTGTTCATCGGGACCGACAACGGCCTCTGCTCCTACACGGCGCCCGTGCCCAAGAGTGACGGCATGACCAAGGACAACGTGTATGCCTATCCCAACCCCGTCAGGCCCGACTACCAGGGAGCCATCACCATCACGGGCCTCGACAACGACGCCGACGTGAAGATTCTCACGGCCAACGGCGCGCTCGTCAGCGAGGGCAGGGCCTCGGGAGGACAATACAAATGGTACGGACTGGACCGCGACGGACGCCGTGTGGCCAGCGGTGTCTACATGGTGGCGGTGGCCACCGCAGAAGGCGAGAAAGGCGTGGTCTGCAAGGTGGCCATCATCAACTGACACGCACCACAACACACGTTACGGACAACCATCATGCAGACCACCCGACAAGAGAAAGCCGCCTTCGCCCTGCTGTTGCTCACAGCGCCCCTCGTGGCCTATGCGCTGACGCTCCTCAGACCCACGTTCGACGACTGGACCTACACCACCTATCCCAACACTGACCCTGACTTCTGGAAGTATCTCTTGCCCTACGGCGACTACTGGCGACCCTTCGACGGGGCTTTCGGCTACGTGGTGGCCTTGGGCGATGACCTGTTTCCGACACTCAACCACCTCTGCATCTATCTCGGACACACATTGGCCTCGCTGCTGGTGTGGCTCGTGGCCCACTCAATG
>DAIOEQ010000060.1:297-10081 GCA_036746215.1 Prevotella sp. | reverse complement strand
GCCCTGCTGCCGCGCGGCGGCATGATAGCCCGTGAAGGCCAGCACCGCGCCCGGCACCACGCCGCCCAAGGCCATGCCCGCCTTGTAGAAGATGCCGGTCAGGGCGTTGACGATGCCGGCGATGCGCTTGCCGCTGGTGTACTCGGCATAGGAGATGACCTCGGGGATGAGCGCCCACATGTAGCCCGTGGCCACGATGACACCCGTCGACTTGATGAACTGGGCTACGTAGACCAGCGTGATGTGGTCCTTCACCGGTCCCATGCGGCTGATGGCGTAGAGCAGGGCCATGCCGACGATGGCCACGGTGAGGAAGATGTAGAACATGTTCTTCTTGCCCACGCGCCGCTTGATGGCCGGCACCAGGGGCATGAAGATGAACGAGGGCAGCGAGCCCAGGCCCATGAAGAAGGCCATCTCCGTGGGCAGGTCCTTGGCAGCGGCCAGCAGCGCCACGAGGATGGGCACGCCCGCCGAAACGCACAGGCCGCCCACGTTGGCCATGAACATGCGGACGGAGGTCAGGATGGTGATCTCGTCGGTGTCGCGCGTCAGCGAGGAGTTGAGGGCGCCGTAGGGCACGTTGACCAGCGTGTAGAACATCGACAGGCCGACGTAGGTCACGTAGGCGTAGATGAGCTTCACGGTGTCGGTCTGTCCCTCCATGCCGTTCCAGAAGCACAGGATGGCCAGCACCGTCAGCGGCAGACCGGCCAGGATGAGGTAGGAGCGATACTTGCCCCAGCGCGGGTTGTGCTTGTCGACATAGGTTCCCACGAGCGGGTCCCACAAGACGTCGACCAGGCGCACCACCAGGAACATCGTGGCCGCCACGCCGGGCCGCAGGCCGTAGATGTCGGTATAGAAGAAGAGCAGGTACATGCAGATGGTCTGGTAGATGAGGTTTTGGGCCAAGTCGCCAGAGCCGAAACCGATGCGCTGCAGCCAGTTGAGCTTGTAGAAGCCGCGCGAGGCGTTGTTTGTTTCAGGTTTTTCCATGTCAGGAAGTTCGTTATAGGTGTTTTTTTATGTTGTCAGTCTTTAGGGGCCTGCAGACACTGGGCGGCGTAGCGGCCCATGGCCTCATAGCCCGCGGGGTTGAGGTGGAGCCAGTCGTCGGAGTATTCGGGACGCAGGCGGTCGGGCTGCTGCGGGTCGCGCACGAGCTGGTCGAAGTCGATGACCCCGTCGAAGACGGTGTTGTGGCGCATCCACTCGTTGACGGTCTGGCGGGCGGCCTCGTGGAAGAGCGAGTACCAGCCGTTGCCCTTGAAGGGCGTGATGGTGGCCACCCAGGCCTTCAGGCCCCGGTCGTGAGCCTTCTTGGCAAAGGTCTTGTAGGCCTCGATGAGCTCATGGGCCACCTGCTCGCTGTTGCCCCGGGCACCTCCGATGTCGTTGGTGCCCTCGAAGATGATGACGTCCGACAGTCCCTCTTGGCCCAGGATGTCACGGTCGAAGCGCTTGACGCCCGGCTCGCTGATGCCGCCGCGTAGCACGCTGTTGCCGCCGATGCCTAAGTTGAGCACGCCCGTCTTGCCGCCGAGGGCCTCGGCCATGCGGTCGGGCCAGCGGTTCTGCGCGTCGGTGGTGCTGCCGCGCCCGTCGGTGATCGAGTTGCCGAGCACCGCCACGGCCTTCGCGTCGGCCTGCACGCTGACCTTGGTCAGGCTGTACCAGTGGGCCAGTCGCTCTGCGGTGCGGAAGCGTTGGCCGGGCTTCACCTCTCCTTTGGCTATATAAGAATAGGTGCGCGAGCCGCGGTGCGACGTCATGTTCACGGGTGTCGACGCGCCGTAGGTGATGGTCACCGCCAGTCGTTGCAGCGGACGGAGCGCATAGGCGAGAGCGTCGGAGCTGACCGCCTGGCCAGCCGCTATCGTCACCGCGCGCTTGCCGCCAAACGTCAGGTAGCGCGCCGTCTTGGCGTGGATGGCCGACGAGTCGGCGGCGTCGGCCACATAGACCGACCGTATCTCCACGGGGGTGGCGCTGAAGGCGTTGGACAGCTCCAGCCTCATGCGCTGGCCGCCCAGCGTCACGCGTATCACCTGACGCACGGTGTTGCCCGACAGGGTCACGTGTTGCGGCATGTCGGATGGTCCCGTGAACTCGGGAGCCGTGGCGAAGGTGCCTACCCACGGGGCCTGTGATGATCCTTCGGAGGTGGCCCGGCGCTGCGCCGGGGCACCTATCGACAGCCATAACAGGCAGAGAAACGTTAGCATTCTTTTCATGGCAGTAAATTGTTTGTGCCGCAAAATTAGGCAATAATACCCAAGAAAAGCTGTTTTTATGTAGCCACTGCGTTTCTTTTTGTCTCATTTGTTTCGTCGTAACCTAAAATTTATTATTTTTGCACACAAAATAACCTTTTATGAGACATTTTCACACACGACTAACCATCGCCTTCCTGCTCCTGCTTGCCCTCATGGTGCGTGCCGACAGCGGACTGTTGTACACCACCGACAAGCTGCCCAGCAGCCTCATCAACTGCATCACCCAAGACCGATACGGATACATGTGGATAGGTACCGACTACGGACTGAGCCGCTTCGACGGCTACCATTTTGTCAACTACCTGCATGATGACGGCGACACGACGACCATCACCAACAACGCCATCTGCGCCTTCCTCGTCGACACTCAAGGACGCCTGTGGATAGGCAGCGCCAAGGGACTCATGCGCTACGACTACGCCACAGACCGCTTCGTGCGCTACCACCTGCCAAGGGGCGGCGACGCCCGCATCTCAAACATCATCGAGAGCCACACGGGCGACATTCTCATCGGCTCGGCGGGCTACGGCCTGCACGCCATCAAGCGCGGCACAGACGCCGTGACGTGGTTGCGACAATACAAAATCAAGGGAACCAATGAGTATTTCACCAAAATCTACGAGGACCAAGAGGGCAACCTCTGGCAGGGCAACCACCTCTCCACCATCGTCCGCTACCATCGCGTGGGCGGCAAGATGAAGGCCCAACGCTACCCCTCGCCCTGTGGGGCGCCCATGGCTTTCACGAGGCGAGGCGACAAGCTCATCATCACCTGCATGTCGGGCATCGCACAATACGACTACCGCACCGACCGCGTCAGCGACGCCGGCTACGACTTCGGTCCCCTCGCGGGCAGCCTGTCCATCAACGTGGCCATGACCGACAAGGACGGCAACACCTACGTCGGCACCTCACAGAGCGGCGTGCTCGTGGCGCGGCGCGGCAGCAAGCGCTTTGAGCCCTACCCCGGCATCAACATCAGGGGCTTCGAGCCGCAGGCCGCAAACGTCACGGCCCTGCTGATGGACAAGGACAATAACCTCTGGGGCGGCTGCTACAAGAAAGGCTTGCTGCTGCTCGCCGACCATGAGGCCAACGACTTCAGCACGTGGACATTCGAGTCGCAAAACTACAACACGGGCGGAGCGGTGTCGTCGCTGGCGCCCGGCGACCATGGCGACACCTGGTGCGTGGTGCAGAACAGCGGCGTGTTCCGCTTCGACCGCTACGGCCGCATCACGGCGCATCCCAAGGCTCCCACCGGCTCCAGCGTCATCTACCGCGACCGCCAGGGCGGATATTGGCTGGGAACGAACAACGCTTTCTACAGCTACCAGCCCGAGACGGGAGAGGCGAAGAAGCGCATGGCCTTCGAGGGCGCGGGCGTCTACAGCATCGCCGACGACGGACGGGGACGCCTCTTCGTCTCGGTCTACAGCCTCGGCCTATACGTCCTCGACACGCGCGACGACAAGGTGACCGTGCTCAACATGAACAGCCGCGGGCCTGGCGGGCGACTGTGCAACGACTGGGTGCGCGCGCTCTACTTCGACGGCGGCCAGCACCTGTGGATCGCCACGGCAAACGGCGTGTGCAACCTCAACACACGCACGCTGCGCTTCGACGACCTCGGATGGTCCATCATCCTGCCCGACATACAGGCCAACGCCATCACGGCAGACCGACAGGGCAACATCGCCATAGGAACCGACAACGGACTCTACCTTTATAATATGAAGACACGCAAGGCCACCAAGCGCGACGGAAGCGAGGTGCTCGACGACAAGTGCATAGGCTCGCTCACGACCGACGGCGAGGGCAACCTCTGGGCAAGCACCGCGATGGGCATCTGGCAATACAACGTGGCCAAGCGCGCCTTTCTCGGATACGTCAGCGGAAGCGGGCTGGCCGGACACGAGTATGTGCGGGGAGCCATGGCGCACATGGCAGACGGGCGCATCTTATACGGAACGGCAAAAGGCGTGACAACGTTCTACCCGCAAAAGGTGAACCGCCACCACGAGAAGGTGGGCGAAGCGCACCTCACCAACTTCATCGTCGACGGCAAGCAACGCTCCTGCATGGGTAGCGCCTTCACATTGCCCTACAGCGAAAACTCATTCACGCTGGAGTTTTCCCTGCTCAACTTCAAGCACCAGGCCGACATCTCGTTTGTCTATCGCATCAACGAGGGCAAGTGGACCAGCACGGGAGAGGGGGTCAACGCCGTCCCCTTCAACAAGATGGAGCCGGGCACCTACACCATCGAGGTGAGGGCCTCCTACAACGGGAGCCTGTCGGCAAAGACCACAAAGATAGAAATCACCGTGCGCCCGCCATGGTATGCCACCACGTTGGCTTATGTCATCTACTTCGCGCTCTTCGCCTCGCTCCTCGCCTTCGTGCTCGTCACCTATGAGCGTAAGCGCAAGGCCGACCTCGACGACCAGAAGATGCGGTTCCTCATCAACGCCACACACGACATCCGCTCACCGCTGTCGCTCATCATGGGACCGCTCGAGAAGTTGCGCAAGAAGCTCGGGGCCACCGACTGCGCGGAGGAGATAGACGTCATCGACCGCAACGCCCAACGACTGATGATGCTCGTCAACCAGATCCTCGACGAGCGAAAGATCGACAAGAACCAACTCAAGCTACAGTGCCAGGAGACCGAGCTCATCGAATACGTGCGCCCCATCATACGCCTCTACAAGTTCCAGGCGCAGGAGAAGAACATCACCCTCCGCCTCACCGACGCGCAAGGCACACCCTACAAGCCTGAGCACAAGCCCGTGAAGGTGTGGATAGACCGCGTCAACTTCGACAAGGTGGTGTCTAACCTGCTGTCCAACGCCATGAAATACACGCCCGACGGCGGCACCATCGACGTGCGCGTCAGCGGCGCGGCCGACACCGTCACGCTCCGCGTGGTGGACAGCGGGCCCGGCTTCGACAGCCAAGACACGCGCCGCCTGTTCGAGCGCTTCTACCAAGGGAAGAACGCCACGGGCGAGCATCACGTGGGAACGGGCATCGGCCTCAACCTCTGCCGCGCCATCGTGGACCTGCACCACGGCACCATCAAGGCCTACAACCGCACCGACGGCACGCAGGGCGCCTGCTTCGAGGTCACCCTCAGCACCGGCCACGACCACCTGCAGCCCGAGGAAATCATGGAAAGGGAAGAGGCTCCGGCAGCCGCACCCGAGAAGCACAAGGCCACAGCCAACCGCAACCTGCGCATCCTCGTGGTCGACGACGACTGCGAGATACCCAAGTACATTGCCGGCGAGCTGGGCGCCTGGTACCGTTTCACCACCGCCAGCGACGGCAAGGAAGCCCTCGAAGCCCTGCTCACAGGCAACTACGACCTCGTCATCTCCGATGTCGTCATGCCTGTCATGGACGGCATCGCCTTGCTCAAGGAAATCAAGGGCAACCCCAACATCAGCGACATTCCCGTCATCCTGCTCACCTCCAAGGCCGACGTGGCGCACCGCCTCGAAGGCCTGCGCCGAGGCGCCGACGCCTACCTGGCCAAGCCTTTCAGCATGGACGAGCTGCACGTGACCATCGATAATCTCGTGGACAACGTGCGACGACTGCGCGGCAAGTTCTCGGGCGCGCAGGAACAGCAGGACAAGATGAAAGACATCAGCGTGAAAGGCAACAACGACGCCTTGATGGAACGCATCATGAAATGTGTCAACGAGAACCTCCAGAACCCCGACTTCAACGTGGAGATGCTCACCGAGGAGGTGGGCATCAGCCGCGCGCACCTGCACCGCAAGATGAAGGAGATAACCGGCATCTCCACCTCCGACTTCATCCGCAACCTCCGGCTGGAGCAGGCCGCAAAGCTCCTCAAGGAGGGTTCCATCAACGTCACGCAGGTGGCCTACTCCGTGGGCTTCAACAACCGCGCGCATTTCTCCACGGCCTTCAAGAAACACTTCGGCATGAACCCCACCGAGTATTATGAGACTTACAGCAAAGAGACAGAGACATCAGACAATGAGGAAACGGCAAACTTGTCGTAACTTTGTCAGCGTCACACATCTCTAAGCTCACATGACAAGACAACTCAAGATTATCTTTGCATTCCTCCTGGCGCTCCAGCCCCTCCTGTCCCTGGCCAATGACGGCCACGGGCTGTGGCTGGAGCGCCTTTCTCGTTGTAACGCCACTACTCACACACGGCTCGACAAGCGCATACCCGCCGACGGCTCGTTCCGCATCGTCTGCGACAAGCGGGGCCGCCTGACGGTCAAGGCCGCCACAGACGCCGCCCTGCGCCATGGCGAGATGACCGCCAGGCGCATGGTGACGCTGGGCCAGATGCACGCCATGGACAGCCTGTTCAGGCCCGCCTTCGGCCTGCGCCTGCTCAACCACTGGGACAATCTCGACGGCACCATCGAACGGGGCTACGCCGGCAAGAGCATCTTCTGGAATTGCGCGCTCCACCCCGAGACGTTCTTCACCGCCCATCCGTCGCCCCAAGCGCTGCGCCTTGACGCCTACGCCCGGGCCAACGCCTCCGTGGGCATCAACGGGACGGTGCTCAACAACGTGAACGCCTCGCCCAAGATGCTCACCCACGCCTACCTCGACTCCGTGCGGATGATCGCCAACATCCTGCGCCCGTGGGGCCTGAGGGTCTATCTCTCGGTCAACTTCGGCACGCCCAAGGCCCTCGGGGCCACGACGACCGCCGATCCTCTCGCCCCGGCCGTGCGCCAGTGGTGGGCGGACAAGGCCGACGAGATCTACCGGATGATACCCGACTTCGGCGGTTTCCTCGTCAAGGCCAACTCCGAGGGCCAGCCCGGCCCCTTCGACTACGGGCGCTCCCACGCCGACGGCGCCAACATGCTCGCGGCGGCGCTGAAGCCCCACGGCGGCATCGTGATGTGGCGCTCGTTTGTCTATGGCGCCAAGCACAAGGGCGAGGACCGCGTGAAGCAAGCCGTGTCGGAGTTCAAGGACCTCGACGGGCAGTTTGCCGACAACGTCATCCTGCAAAGCAAAAACGGCCCACTCGACTTCCAGCCGCGCGAGCCTTACGCGCCCATCTTCGACCAGATGACACGCACCGGCCAGATGGCGGAGTGGCAAATCACGCAGGAATACACCGGACAGGCCAAGCACCTGGTCTATCTCGCCACGATGTGGAAGGAGTTTCTCTCGTTCGTGTCACCCTCGCGACTTCGCGGCGTGGCTGGCGTGAGCAACATCGGAGACGACCGCAACTGGTGCGGGCACGACTTCTCGCAGGCCAACTGGTATGCCTTCGGTCGCCTGGCGTGGGACCCCACGCTCAGCGCCGACAGCATTGCCGACGAGTGGTTGCGCCTCACCTTTGGCGACAGCCGCGAGCTGACGACACAGATGAAGACCATCATGATGCGGAGCCGCGAGGACTGTGTCGACTACATGATGCCTCTGGGCCTGCACCACATCTTCCGCTTCGACCACCATTACGGCCCCGAGCCCGACGGCTACAAGGCCGACTACCCGATAGAGTGGTGCCCCGTCTACTATCACAAGGCCGACTCACTGGGCGTGGGCTTCGACCGGACGACACGCGGCTCGGGCGCCACGGCGCAGTATCGCGAGCCCTATCGCACACTCTACGACGACCTCAGCACCTGTCCTGAGGAGTACCTGCTGTGGTTCCACCACGTGGTGTGGAACCACAAGATGAAGAACGGCGAGACGCTGTGGCACAATCTCCAAGCCCACTACCACCGCGGGGTGAAGGCCGTCGAGGGTTACCTGCCCGTTTGGCAGGCGCTCAAGGACGAGGAGATGTCGCATGGCGACGCCGACGGAGCCCGATGGCGGCGCGTCGAGGCCCTGCTGCGCGAGCAGGCGGCCAACGCCAGGGAGTGGTGCGACACGTGCCTCACCTACTTTGGCCGCTACGCGGAGAGGCCATCACGCCGACCCTGAGGCAAGACACATGAAGGCTGCCAGGGCGACAAAGGGCCATAGCGCACAAAGGTCGCCAGGACAACAAAGGGCCGGCGACAAAACACTTGAAAGCGAACATGGCGACAAAAAGCCATGCGATAAGTCCGTCGAGGTTCGCCCGACATTCAAGGAAATGTCGGGCGGACCTCACTTTTTTTGCTTTTCTCGCTTGCATAACCAAACGTTTGTCGTACCTTTGCCGACAATAATCAACCTCTACCTCATCCGTTCACCCATGCACCATCCCATACGATATATCATAGCCTGCCTGTTGTGGCCCCTTGCGGTCTCCGCCCAATCATCGCCCTTCGACATGCGGCCACAGGCGCTGCCCAACCCCGACAACGAACCGGCGTGCGTCTTCCCCGTGCCCACACGTCGCCAACTGAGTTGGCAGCAGACGGAGTTCTACGCCTTCTTCCACTACGGCATGAACACCTACACCAACCGCGAGTGGGGACTGGGCAGTGAGGACGAGCGTCTCTTCGCCCCCACCCTGCCCCCCGACCCCAAGCAATGGCTCCGCGCGGTGAAGGCCGCGGGCATGAAAGGCGGCATCGCCGTGGTGAAGCATCACGACGGCTTCTGCCTTTGGCCCACGCAGACCACCACCCACTCCGTGGCGCGCGCGGGCAACGACAACGGGCGGCGGACCAACATACCGCGCGACTTCGCCCGCGCGGCGCGCCAGCTCCACATGAAGTATGGCTTCTACGTCTCTCCCTGGGACCGCAACAACCTCCACTACGGCACCGACCGATATGTCAACGACGTCTTCCTCCGCCAGTGCGCCGAACTGGCCCACTACGGCAGCGACCAGTTTGAGATGTGGTTCGACGGCGCCAATGGCGGCGACGGATACTATGGCGGGCGCAACACCACGCTCACCGTGGACCGTTCCACCTATTATGACATACCCAACCTGCGCGACTCCATCCACAAGGTCTGTCCCGACATCATCCTCTGGGGCGTGGGCGGCGAAGCCCGCTGGATCGGCAACGAGGAGGGCTGGGCCGGCGAGACCAACTGGTCGCCCGAGGAGGTGGGCTACGCGCCGGAGAACAACGGCATGTATGGCACCGAGAACGGATGGGCCTGGGAGGCTGGCGAGAGCGACGCCAAGCTCACCGACCGAGGCTGGTTCTGGCATGAGGGAGAGCGTCCCATGTCGGCCGAGCGTCTCTTCCAGATGTACCTCGAGACGGTGGGGCGCAACGCCACGCTCATCCTCAACTGTCCGCCGGGTCCCGACGGACGGTTGCCCGAGGCCGACGTCACCACGCTCCGGCAGATGGGCCAACTCTTGCGACAGCGCCTGGGCCGCGACCTGGCCCACAAGGCCACCGTCACCGCATCCAACACGCGGCAGGCAGGCCGCCACCGCGACTACGCCACACGTCACCTCACCGACGGCAAGCCCACAACCTATTGGGCCACCGACGACAGCGTGACACGCGCCTCGCTGACCCTCACCTGGCGACAGCCGCAGGTCGTGCGCTACGTGGACCGCGCCGGGCGCAAGGACGAGG
>DAIOEQ010000060.1:0-287 GCA_036746215.1 Prevotella sp. | reverse complement strand
GCTACGTGGACCTCATGGAGCACATCGAGCGCGGCCAGCGTGTGAAGGCCTTCCACATCGAGGTCTCGACCGACGGCCAGACGTGGCAGCGCGTGGCCCAAGGCTGCCAGACCACGACCATCGGCTACCGCCGCATCATACCCATCAACGGCAGCACCTCCCACAGCTACGACGAGGGCATCCGCACCCGCGCCCTGCGCATCGTCATCGACGACAGCAAGGCCTGCCCCCTCCTGCAAAAGGTAGCGGTCTACTGATGGCAGGATGAGGCGGTGAGCTGATAGGCA
>DAIOEQ010000059.1:6984-10205 GCA_036746215.1 Prevotella sp. | reverse complement strand
CATTGAGTCGCCAACCGCCGGCGACGCCTTCCACGTCATCGAGACGGAGCAGGAGGCACGTGAGATTGCCAACAAGCGTGAGCAGCTCCAGCGCGAGCAGGGCCTGCGCACGCAGAAGCGCCTTACCTTGGGCGACATCTCGCACCGCATCGCCCGTGGCGAGTTCCATGAGCTCAACATCATTGTCAAGGGTGACGTGGACGGATCCGTTGAGGCGCTGTCCGACTCGTTCATCAAGCTCTCCACGGAGAAGGTGCAGGTCAATGTCATCAGCAAGGCCGTGGGCCAGATTTCCGAGAACGACGTGATGCTCGCCAGCGCTTCCGACGCTGTCATCGTGGGCTTCCAGGTCCGTCCTTCCTCCGACGCGCGCAAGCTCGCCGACCGTGAGGGCGTGGAAATCAACACCTACTCGGTCATCTACGACGCCATCGACGACATCAAGTCGGCCATGGTGGGCATGCTCGACAAGGTGAAGAAGGAGATTGTCACCGCCCAGGTGGAGGTCAAGCAGGTCTACAAGATATCCAAGGTGGGTGTCGTGGCCGGTGGTCTCGTCACCGAAGGCAAGGTGCACAGCAAGGACAAGGCCCGCGTGGTGCGCGACGGCATCGTCGTCCACACGGCCCCCATCGCCGCCTTGAAGCGTTACAAGGATGACGTCAAGGAGGTGGTGACCGGCTTGGAGTGTGGCATCTCGCTTGTCAACTACAACGACATACAGGCTGGTGACGTCTTGGAGACGTTCACGGAGATTGAGGTTGAGCAGAAACTGTAAGATCAAATAGCACAAGGCCTCTCCAAGACTTTCCTTTGGGAAGACACGCCCGAGCGTCGGCCGGGTGGCGACACGCGCACCACGTGAGTGGGGGAACGCGGGAGCCAAACGGCGGAAAAACGACCGGCCGGGCGCCGTCTCTCTTCGGAAGATCTTGAGGAGGCCGTTCATCATCATATGAAGATACAAGCAAACAATGAGTTTGTCAAAGAGGTGGCCAACCAGAAGTATGAGTTTGGCTTCACCACGGATGTCGAGACCGACGTCATCCCCAAGGGACTGAATGAGGATATCGTCAGGCTCATCTCCAAGAAGAAGGGCGAGCCCGACTGGCTTCTCGACTTCCGCCTGAAGGCTTATCGCTTTTGGAAGACACTCCCCGAACCCAAATGGGGCCATGTCCACGTGCCCCACATCGACTATCAGGATATATCTTATTACGCGGACCCGTTGGCCAAGAAGCCCAAGAACAAGGAGATCGACCCCGAGCTTGAGAAGACTTTCGACAAGTTGGGCATCCCCCTTGAGGAGCGTTTGGCCTTGAGCGGCACAGCCGTCGACGCCATCATGGACTCGGTGTCGGTGAAGACTACGTTCAAGAAGCAGTTGGCCGAGAAGGGCGTCATCTTCTCCAGCATCGGAGAGGCGGTGAAAGACCATCCCGACTTGGTGCGCCAGTACCTCGGGTCGGTCGTCCCTTATCGTGACAATTTCTCCGCGGCGCTCAACTCCGCGGTGTTCAGCGACGGCAGTTTCGTATACATTCCCAAGGGCGTGCGTTGTCCCATGGAACTCAGCAGCTACTTCCGCATCAACGCCCGCAACACGGGCCAGTTTGAGCGCACGCTCATCATCGCCGACGATGACAGCTATGTCTCCTACCTGGAGGGCTGCACCGCCCCCATGCGCGATGAGAACCAACTGCACGCCGCGGTGGTGGAGATTGTCGTGATGAACAACGCCGAGGTGAAATATTCCACCGTGCAGAACTGGTATCCGGGTGACGAGCACGGAAAGGGTGGCGTGCTCAACCTCGTGACCAAGCGCGGCGACTGCCGCGGCGTCAACTCCAAGTTGTCGTGGACACAGGTCGAGACGGGCTCCGCCATTACCTGGAAGTATCCTTCTTGCGTGCTCCGCGGCGACAATTCGCAGGCTGAGTTCTATTCGGTCGCTGTCACCAACCACTATCAAGAGGCCGACACCGGCACCAAGATGATACACATGGGCAAGAACACTAAGTCGACCATCATCTCCAAGGGCATATCGGCTGGCCATTCGCAGAACAGCTACCGCGGCCTGGTGCGCGCCACGTCGAATGCCGACAACGCCCGCAACTACAGCTCATGCGACTCGTTGCTGCTGGGATCCGACTGCGGGGCCCACACGTTCCCATACATGGACATCCACAATGACACGGCCATCGTGGAGCATGAGGCCACGACCTCAAAGATTTCCGAGGACCAGTTGTTCTATTGCAACCAGCGTGGCATCCCCACGGAGGAGGCCGTCGGACTCATCGTCAACGGCTATGCCAAGGACGTGCTCAACAAGTTGCCCATGGAGTTTGCCGTCGAGGCCCAAAAACTCCTGAGCGTTTCGCTCGAAGGAACCGTAGGATAAGACACGAGGCATGGTATACAGGTTATTTCTCTTAGTCGTGCTCATGCTGTCGGTCGGCGCCAATGTGTCGGCCCAAGACGGAGATGAGGGCGTGCGCCAATGGGCCATCGACGCGCATGTGGGAGGCAACATCACGCCCAATGCCTCTTCGCCCAATACTTTGGTGCCCCGTTATCGCATGGGCTCCTCGGCCAACTCGGGCCTGGTGACCAAGGTGCACGCCGAATATTACCTGCCCAAGAGCCGTTTCAGCCTGAAGGCGGGATACGAGCATGAGGAACTCAATTTCCTCAAGGGCGATGGCGGGCAAGACCTCGACCAGCTGATGCTGGGCGGCCGTTGGTATCCGGCACCAGCGCGGTGGAAGGTGGCGCCCTATGTGGGCGCCGACGTGCTCTACGCCTTCAGCGCCGACCGCGGCCCGTTTGAGATGTCCTCCCACATGTCGTGGGCAGACAACAATCTCTCGCAGACATCCTATTCTTACTCCGCGGAGGGCGTGGCCAAGGCCCCGAGGTTCAGCTTGGGCCCCGTCGTGGGGGCTGACATCTACCTGTTCTCGAGCGTAGCCCTGCAACTGGAATACGGCTACCGTTTCGGCATCGACGCACCTTATCGTGTCCGCTACACCGAGGATGGCAGCTCTCGCACTTCCGACTACCACGGCCAAATGCACCGTCATGTGCTCTCCGTCGGCTTGAAAATCACGTTCCCCTTCCATTGGACAAGTGATGACTCCTGCCGACATGACCGGCGAATGCCTCATCAGCGACAATAAGTAAACGCGACATGCGGCTTCTTTAAAAGAGAAGACTACCGC
>DAIOEQ010000059.1:0-6974 GCA_036746215.1 Prevotella sp. | reverse complement strand
CAAGTGATGACTGGGGCGGACTGCTGAATTGGCTGCTGGGAAATTAGCCGTCGGAAAGAAAGCGTTAAAACAAACAGAAACAAGTTTTTTATAGATACATTATGTTAGAGGTTAGAAACCTGCATGCCACTATTGCAGGCAAGGAAATATTGAAAGGCATCAACCTCACGGTCAACGACGGTGAGATACATGCCATCATGGGTCCCAATGGCTCAGGAAAATCCACCCTTTCGGCTGTGCTGACAGGCAACCCCCTTTACACGGTCACCGAGGGAACGGCCCTGTTCAACGGCAAGGACCTTCTGGCGATGAAGCCAGAGGACCGCGCCCGCGAGGGATTGTTCCTGTCGTTCCAGTATCCCGTTGAGATTCCCGGCGTGTCGATGGTCAACTTCATGAAGGCCGCAGTCAACGCCAAACGCAAGTACCAAGGCCTCGAACCCCTGAAGGCCGGCGACTTCATGAAGCTCATGCGCGAGAAGCGCCAGCTGGTGGAACTCGACAGCAAGTTGGCCCATCGCTCCGTGAACGAGGGTTTCTCGGGCGGCGAGAAGAAGCGCAACGAGATTTTCCAGATGGCCATGCTCGACCCGAAGCTCAGCATTCTCGACGAGACCGACTCGGGTCTGGATGTCGACGCCATGCGCATCGTGGCCGAGGGCGTGAACAAGCTCTTCACTCCAGAGAAGTCAATCATTGTCATCACCCACTATGAGCGCTTGCTCGACATGATCAAGCCACAGGTGGTCCATGTGCTCTACAACGGCCGCATCGTGCGCACCGAAGGCCCCGAACTGGCCAAGGAGATAGAGCGGCGCGGTTACGACTGGATTAAGGAAGAGGCCGACAAGGAGTTTGGGAAGTGACGCTTTCCCCCATCATGAAGAAAAAGGAAACCCTTTTGATACAATGAGTAGCGAAAAACAATATATAGATTTATACGCGGAGCAGAAGGAGTTGATCTGCAGCCATTCCGCCGCTGCGCTCAATGCCGTGCGCGACGCGGCGTTCGCCGATTTCCAGCGCCTGGGCTTTCCCTCCCGCAAGGTGGAGCGATACAAGTACACGGACATGGCCGCGCTCTTTGCCCCCGACTATGGTTTGAACCTCAGTCGGCTTGACATACCGGTCGACCCCTATTCCGTGTTCCGCTGCGACGTGCCCAACCTGTCCACCTCGCTCTACTTTGTGGTCAACGACGTCTTCTACAAGAAGGCGCTGCCCAAGGCGTCCCTGCCCGAGGGCGTGGAGGTGATGAGCCTGCGCGAGGCCGCCGAGCGGCATCCCGACCTTGTGGCGGGCCACTACGCCAAGCTGGCCTCGACGGCCGACGACGCGGTGACCGCCCTCAACACCATGCTGGCGCAGGACGGGCTTTTCATCCATGTGCCCAAGGGTGTCTGCGTGGACCGTGCCATCCAGGTGGTCAACATCCTGCGCTCGGATGTCGACCTGATGGTCAACCGACGCGTGCTTATCGTCATGGACGAGGGCGCCGAGGCCAAGCTCCTGTTCTGCGACGACTCCGCCGACGACCGCAACTTCCTCTCCACGCAGGTCATCGAGGCCTATGTGGCCGACAATGCCAGCCTTGACCTCTACTGCATGGAGGAGACGCACGACAAGAATGTGCGCGTGAGCAATGTCTACATCGAGCAGCAGGCCAACAGTCGTGTGAACCACGATGTCATCACCCTGCACAATGGCATCACGCGCAACATGCTCAACCTCACCTTCCGCGGCGAGGGCGCCGAGTGCTGGTGCAACGGTTGCGTGATAGCCGACAAGGCGCAACACGTGGACAACAACACGCTCATCGACCACCAAGTGGGCCATTGCGACTCGCACGAGCTCTACAAGTATGTGCTCGACGGCCATGCCGTGGGCGCCTTTGCCGGTCGTGTGCTGGTACGCCATGGCGCACAGAAGACCACCTCGCAGGAGACCAACCAAAATCTCTGCATGACCAAGGCCGCGCGGATGTACACACAGCCGATGCTCGAGATCTATGCCGACGACGTGAAGTGCTCCCATGGCTCCACCGTGGGCCAGCTCAACGACGCGGCCCTCTTCTACATGCAGCAGCGTGGCGTCGACCAGCACGAGGCTAAGTTGCTGTTGGAGTTCGCCTTCATTGGCGAGGTCATCGACCAGATCAAGCTTGAGCCCCTGCGCGACCGCCTGCACCAGTTGGTCGAGAAACGTTTCCGCGGCGAGCTGGGCCGGTGTCAAGGTTGCCGCTTGTCCCACCCGAAGGCCGACGGCGGTTGCGCTTGCTGACAATCTCTCAAAACCGTAATCAATGGAAACAGGATACAACATTCAAGACGTGAGGGCTGACTTCCCCATCCTGGGCCATGAGGTCCATGGCAAGCCGCTTGTCTATCTCGACAACGCCGCCACCACGCAGAAGCCGCTGTGTGTGCTCGACGCCATGCGTGACGAGTATCTCAACGCCAACGCCAACGTGCACCGTGGTGTCCATTACCTCAGCGTACAGGCCACCGAGCTGCACGAGCAGGCCCGCGAGACCGTGCGCCGGTTTGTCAACGCCCGCAGCACGAGCGAGATAGTCTTCACCCGTGGCACCACCGAGGGGCTCAACCTCGTGGCCAGCACCTATGGCGACGAGTTTATGGAAGAGGGCGATGAGGTCATCGTCTCCGTCATGGAACACCACAGCAACATCGTGCCCTGGCAGCTCCAGGCGCGCAAGCGTGGCATTCGGTTGCGCGTCATTCCGATGTCGGACGGTGGTGTGCTCGACGTGGAGTCCTACAAGGCTCTCTTCAATGAGCGCACCAAGATGGTGAGTGTGGCGCAGGTGAGCAACGTGCTCGGCACGGTCAACCCCGTGAAGCAGCTCATTGCCATCGCCCATGAGCATGGCGTGCCGGTGATGGTGGACGGCGCGCAGAGCACGCCCCATTTCGCCATCGACGTGCAGGATCTCGACTGCGACTTCTTCGTTTTCAGCGGCCACAAGATGTACGGCCCCACCGGCATTGGCGTGCTCTATGGCAAGGAAGACTGGCTCGACAAGTTGCCACCCTATCAGGGCGGCGGCGAGATGATTGATCACGTCAGCTTCGAGAAGACCACCTTCGAGCGTCCGCCCCTCAAGTTTGAGGCCGGCACACCCGACTATGTGGCCACCCACGGACTCGCCGTGGCCATCCAGTACATGGAGCGGTTGGGCATGGACAACATCGAGCGCCATGAGCGTGCGCTCACCCGCTATGCGCTGGACCAGCTCCGCCTTATACCCGACATGCACATCTATGGGCATGAGCGGCGGCCCGCCTCCGCAGGTCAGGCGGCTGACGCCGTGGGCGACGCCGTGGTCAGCTTCAACGTGGGCGACATTCACCACATGGACATGGGCACCCTGCTCGACCAGTTGGGCATCGCCGTGCGCACGGGCCACCACTGCGCGCAACCGCTGATGGACCGCCTCTGCGTCCTGGGAACGGTGCGCGCCTCGTTTGCCCTCTACAACACAAAAGAGGAAATTGACACGCTCGCGGCCGGCATACGCCGCGTCCAGAAGATGTTCTGACCGCGAAGAAGACAATCGTCGCAAATGGATAAAAAGCCATTCCCACCCTCGGCACAAGTGGCCGGGGGTGGGAATGGCTTTTTTCGTGGTTCCTCATGACAGGAACTTCTTACAGCGGCGGAGCGAGAAAAGCAGCCAGGCGCCGCAAGCGATGCGGGCGACCCAGGAGGCGTCGACGGGTAATACCGTGGCGATGAACGCCAGTTGGGTGCCGATGAGCGAGCAAGTCTGCCGCAGGGTCAACCGCTTCTCGCAGACCGAGGAATAGTATTTTCTCAACCACTCCAGGGGTGCGGCGGCTGTGCGGGCCACTCGCGAGAGGGAGGATTGCAGACTGTTGACGAGGCCCTGGAGGTTCACCTCCACTTGGCCCGATGCTGAAAGCGTGACATTCTTTTCCATGAGGCTTGGTGTTTTGTTCTTGATTTCTGCCGCAAAGTTACCCGTATGCAAAGAAATGTCACTTCACAAAGCAATAATCGCTTGTTAAAAACGTTAAAACAATATGTTGGAACCCTATTTGAACCCAAATTTGTTGGAGGCCGGCTGTGACGAGGCCGGACGCGGATGCCTGGCGGGAAGCGTTTTCGCCGCGGCCGTCATCTTGCCCCATGACTATGAGAACCCAGCCCTCAACGACTCGAAGAAACTCACGGCCAAGCGGCGTTACGCCCTCCGCGAGCAGATAGAGCGCGACGCCCTGGCCTGGGCCGTGGGCGAGGTGACGCCCGAAGAGATTGACAAGGTGAACATCCTGCACGCCTCGTTCCTGGCCATGCACCGAGCCATCGCCCAGCTGGGTGTGGCACCGGAGGCGCTCCTCATCGACGGCAACCGCTTTGACCCCTATCCCGGCGTACCCCACACATGCATCGTCAAGGGCGACGGCAAGTATCAGTCGATTGCCGCGGCGAGCATCCTGGCCAAGACTTTCCGCGACGACTACATGTGCCGCCTGGCCCAAGAGTGCCCCTATTATGACTGGGAGCACAACAAGGGGTACCCCACGGCGAAACACTATGCGGGCATCGAGGCCCATGGGGTCACGCCCTATCACCGCCGGTCGTTCAACCTCATGGGCCACTGCCAGACCTCCATCGACTGGGACGCGCTCCCCTCCGAGTGATGCCCCGCGATGGTTTCCCACAATCTTATCCCCATCCTCATGTCCTCCTCTTCCACCATGACCAAATGGCTTGACCTCATCACGGCGATGACCGACGGCCAAAACCACACCGCCAGCGATCTGGCGGCGGTGCTGGGCACCTCTGTGCGCAACCTGTATTACACGCTCGACGTGCTCAAGGCGTCGGGCTTTGTCGTCGTCCACGAGGGCCGCCACTATCATCTCCATCCCCGCTCGCCCTTCTTCCAGTCTGTCGCCTCGGCGGTCGACTTCACCGAGAACGAGGCTGTCTACCTCCATGGCCTGCTGACGGCCGTGGAGAAGGACAACGCCATGGCCTCCATGCTCAAGCGGAAGCTGGAGCGATACTACAATCTCTCGCAGTATACCGACGTGCGTGTCCAGCGCCATGTCTACAACAACGTGACACAGCTCGAGCGCGCCATGCGGCACAGGCAGGTGGTCATCCTCCATGGCTACTCGTCGCCCCACAGCCAGAGCGTCACCGACAGGGTGGTGGAACCGTTCGCCTTCTTGGGCGACAAGCGCGACGTGCGCGCTTTCGAGGTGAAGTCGGGCGTCAACAAGACGTTCAAGGTGGCGCGCATCCAAAGCGTGGAGGTCGTGGACACGCCGTGGTTCAACGAGAGCAAGCACAAGGAGGTGTTCACCGACATGTTTATGTTTGCGGGCGAGGAGAAGCACCGGGTGCGCCTGCGCCTCGACATCCTGGCGCGCAACCTCATGGTCGAGGAGTATCCCCATTCGTCGGCTCAGATAGTGCCCGACGGTTTGGGGCGCTGGCTTTTCGAAGCCGACTTGGTGAGCTACATCGGCATCGGCCGTTTCATCATGGGGCTCTTCGACCATGTGGAGGTGTTGGGTGACCAGGGATTGAAGGACTTTCTCAACGACAAAATGTCGAAATGGCAACCGCTTGCGCCGTCCGCTTGCGCCGATCAGACTGGGGATGAGCCTGCGGAGTGATGGCTGTCGGAATGACGGATATCGCGAATTTTTGCCAAAAAGTTTGTCCGTGATTTTGGTTGAAATAGCGCGCGAAAATCACCTTTTTCCCCATCTCTCCGATATCTCGCCCTGGACAACGGGAGATAGGCGCCTTGTCGGGTGGTGATAGCTGCACTGCCGAGTGGCGACGGAGGACAAGTCGGCTTCGATGAGGCAAGAGACAAGGTGCGATTTGGTTCCTCTCGTTATGAAATGGCTTTGCCTTTTATGAAATATAAAGGCTGAAAGTGTGTAAATAGCTTGCTTTCACGCAGTTGCGGAAAACGTGATGTCTGAGCGTATTCCCGTCTAAGGATTTTTTGTTGAAAAGGCAGGCCGTGTTTATGTGTGGCTTGTCGTGAGTTTTCAGGGCGGGTGCGTTCGTGCCGGGGCGTGCCTCCCATCACTTGAAGAGTGTCTGCAACACGGGCAGCGACTTCATCTCCGGGAAGCCTGGCACGTGGAGGCGATAGTAGTGGATGATGATCTCCGCACACCGATTGCGCTCGGCTTGGGTCAAGTGGAACAGGTGCATGTTCTGATAGTCCATCCGCATCAGCAGCGTGAGGTTGGACGCCTCGGCGGGCTCAAGAAAGTCGGGGTGGGAGGGGCGCGTGTCCGTGAAGACACTGTTGCGCAGGTCAAACCAACGGTGGCTGTCATCCTCGGCCAGGTTGGGGAAGAAGCCGATAAAGCGCGACAGGCGCATCATGAACACCAAGTGGAAGTTGGCAAACCGCTCTCTCACGTTGTCGAGCCACAGCAGGCTGTCCTCGATGTAGTCGTAGAGCGGCTCGTTCTGCTGCTCGTCGCGCGTGGCGTAGTTGAGAAACTCGGCCAGGAAGAGCGAGATGGACAATTTAATCGGGTCGAAGGGCACCGACACGAAGGGCTTGGCCAGTCGCAGGTCGCGGAAACGCTGCATGGAGGCGTGCACCCGATAGTCGAATACGATGTCGAGAATGGTAAGCGGCTGGAACAGTTGCTTCTTGATTTTTCCCTTGTTGGTCTTGGGAACGTGACAGAAAAACGTCACCCGCCCCATGGCGCGGGTGAACAAGTCGACAATCATCTGCGACTCGCCATACTTCAGTGCGTGAAGCACGATTGCTGTGGTTTTTATTTCCATACATGGGCAAAAATACGAAAAATCAGGCGTTTAGAGAAAATTTTTCGTTTAAAATTTGGAGGGATGAACAAAAAGCAGTAACTTTGCACCCGCTAAAATAAGCAGATGGTCCCTTCGTCTATCGGTTAGGACGAGAGATTTTCATTCTCTAA
>DAIOEQ010000058.1:9369-10246 GCA_036746215.1 Prevotella sp. | reverse complement strand
GCGGCATCGCAAGGGCAGACTTGAGAAGGTAACGCGATTTCATCCATAGAAGGAGGTGCATCACTGTTAATAAGTCATAAAAATGCAAAGAAAAATCTACGGCTTGGACTTCCGTCTCACGCATTTTTAGTAATTTTGCACCCGATTTAGTCCGTGGAGGCATGAACAAGCAATGGTTGATGCTACCATTCGCCTTGCGGAAAAACCCGTTTAAATAATTAAAATGTACGCAATTGTAGAAATTAACGGTCAGCAGTTCAAGGTCGAGGAGGGCAAGAAGCTCTTCGTTCACCACATGAAGGACACCGAGGCCGGCCAGACTGTTGAGTTCGACAAGGTGCTGCTCGTCGACAAGGACGGTGCAGTGACTGTCGGCGCACCTGCCGTAGAGGGTGCAAAAGTAGTAGTAGAGGTGGTGAACCCGCTCGTGAAGGGCGACAAGGTGATTGTCTTCAAGATGAAGCGCCGCAAGGACTATCGCAAGAAGAACGGCCACCGCTCACAGTTCACCGAAGTTGAAGTTAAACAAGTAATCGCTTAATCCAGGAGGTATTCATCATGGCACATAAGAAAGGTCAGACGAGTTCTAAGAACGGTCGTGAGTCACACGCTCAGCGACTCGGCGTCAAGATCTGGGGCGGTCAAAAGATCACCGCAGGTAACATCATCGTGCGCCAGCGCGGTAACAAGCACTTCCCCGGCGAGAACGTAGCCCAGGGCAAGGACGACACGCTGTACGCCCTTGCTGACGGCGTGGTGTATTTCCACAAGGGAAAGCGCGACAAGAGCACCGTCAGCGTGCTTACGCCGGAGGCTTACGCTGAGAAGACAAAGCCAGCCGAAGCTTAACACACAACAAAACTTATTCCAAACAAAC
>DAIOEQ010000058.1:3191-9359 GCA_036746215.1 Prevotella sp. | reverse complement strand
ATAGAAGCCTGGTCCGAGCGGATCAGGCTTCGCTCGTTTTTTGGCCTTTTCCTTGGCTGTTCTTAAATAATTTCGTACTTTTGCCAAAAATAAAAAAGTACAAATCAATCATACAGCACTATGCTTACACTTAAACTCATCAGTGAGGAAACTGAAAGGGTCATCAAGGGTCTGGAGAAGAAGCACTTCGAAGGAGCGCGAGAGGCCATTGAGAAAGTATTGGAATACGACAAGCTGCGCCGTGAGAGCCAGCAGAAACTCGACAGCAACAAGGCCGAGCAGAACAAGCTCTCCAAGCAAATCGGAGCCCTCATGAAGGAGGGCAAGAAAGACGAGGCCAACGAGGTCAAGACCCAGGTGGCCGAGCTCAAGGCCGCCGACAAGGCCCTGCAGGAAATCATGGACAAGGCCACGGCCGACATGACCAACGAGCTGCTCGACATACCCAACATCCCCAACGACGACGTGCCCGAGGGCAAGGACGCCAGCGGCAACGTGGTCATCAAGGAAGACCTGACACACATGCCCAATCCTGAGGATGAGGTGCTCTGCCACTGGGACCTGCTGAAGAAGTTTAACCTCGTCGACTTCGACCTCGGCGTGAAAATCACCGGCGCCGGCTTCCCCGTCTACATCGGCAAGATGGCACGCTTCCAGCGCGCCCTCGAGGCGTTCTTCCTCGACGAGGCACGCAAGGCCGGATACACCGAGGTGCAACCGCCCTACGTCGTCAACCAGGCGTCTGGTCTCGGCACCGGACAGCTGCATTTTGTATCACGCCAACCTCGACGACCTCTATCTCATCCCCACGGCGGAGGTGCCCGTAACCAACCTCTTCCGCGACGAGATCCTCGACGAGAGCCAGCTGCCCATCAAGTGCTGCGCCTACTCGGCTTGCTTCCGCCGCGAGGCCGGCAGCTACGGCAAGGACGTGAGAGGCCTCAACCGCCTGCACCAGTTTGACAAGGTGGAGATCGTGCGCATTGACACGCCCGAGCACTCCTACGAATCCTACAAGGAGATGCTCGACCACGTGGAGAGCCTGCTCATCAAGCTCGAGCTGCCCTACCACATCCTGCGCCTCTGCGGCGGCGACATGAGCTTCACGTCGTCCATCTGCCACGACTTCGAGACCTACAGCGCCGCGCAGAAACGCTGGCTGGAGGTGTCGTCGGTCTCCAACTTCGAGAGCTACCAGGCCAACCGACTGCACTGCCGCTACCGTCGCGCCGACAACAAGAAGATAGAGCTCTGCCACACGCTCAACGTCTCGGCCCTCGCCCTGCCGCGCATCGTGGCCACCATCATCGAGAACAACCAGACTCCGGAGGGCATCCGCGTGCCGAAGGTGCTGGTGCCCTACTGCGGCTTCGACATGCTCGACGACAAGGCTTGCGAATAAACCATCCACAACACGGCAAGCATACCCGGAGACAAGGGCATGCTTGCCTTTTTTAATTATACAAAAACGCCTATACCCATGAACAAGATAATCAAGAAGCAACAGTTCTCCGAGAAGGTCTACTGCCTCGAAGTGGAAGCGCCACTCATCGCCCACAGCTGCAAGGCAGGACAATTCATCATCCTACGTGTCGACAGCCACAGCGAGCGCGTGCCCTACACCATCGCCAAGGCCGACGACAAGAAGGGCACGCTGACCCTCGTGGTGCAGGAGGTGGGACTCTCGTCGACCAAGCTCTGCAGCCTCAACGAGGGCGACTATGTGCAGGACATCGTCGGACCGCTGGGCAACGCGTCGGAGATCAAGAAGTTTGGCACCGTGGTCTGCGCCGGAGGAGGCATCGGCATCGCGGCCATCCTGCCCATCCTCACCGCCCTCCACGAGGCCGGCAACCGCGTCATCTCAGTGCTCGCCGGACGCACCAAGAACTTGATTATCATGGAGGACGACGTGCGCAAGGGGTCGGATGAAGTCATCATCATGACCGACGACGGGTCGTATGGCGAGAAGGGCGTCGTCACCGTCGGCGTGGAGAAGGTCATCCAACAGGAGCATGTGGACCGCATCCTGGCCATCGGGCCACCGGTGATGATGAAGTTCACGTCGCTACTGGCCAAGAAATACGGCATCCCCAACTACGTGTCGCTCAACACCATCATGGTCGACGGCACGGGCATGTGCGGCGCCTGCCGCCTGACTATCGGCGGCAAGACGCAGTTTGTGTGCATCGACGGACCGGAGTTTGACGGCGACCAGGTCGACTGGAACGAGATGTTCCAGCGCATGGGAACGTTCAAGGGCGTGGAGCGCGAGGAGATGGAGCACTACCAGGAGCACGTCTACCCCACCCCGACGCCCCAGCGGGGCGACGACGGCGCCGCGGAAAGCGACGGGACGACCGGCAACGACAAGGCCGACACCTGCCCCATAGACGAGCTCACCGACCGCAACGCGACCTGGCGCGCCGACCTCAGGAAGGCCATGACCGCCAAGGAGCGCAAGGCCATCGACCGCGTGGTGATGCCCGAGCTCGACGCCGACTATCGCGCAACGACACGACTGGAGGAGGTCAACCAGGGACTGACACAAGAGATGGCGGTGCGCGAGGCACACCGATGCCTCGACTGCGCCAAGCCCGCCTGCGTGGAGGGGTGCCCGGTCAACATCAACATTCCGTCGTTTATCAAGAACATTGAGCGCGGACACTTCCTCGACGCCGCCAAGGTGCTAAAGCAAACGTCGGCACTGCCCGCCGTCTGCGGACGCGTCTGCCCGCAGGAGAAGCAGTGTGAGAGCCGTTGCATCCACCTGAAGATGAACGAGCCCGCGGTGGCCATCGGCTACCTGGAGCGCTTCGCGGCCGACTATGAGCGCGAGAGCGGACAGGTGGCACTGCCACATATCGCACCGCCTAACGGCATCAAGGTGGCCGTGGTGGGATCCGGACCATCAGGACTGAGCTTCGCGGGAGACATGGTGAAGCAAGGATTTGAGGTGCACGTCTTCGAGGCGCTGCACGAGATTGGCGGCGTGCTGAAATACGGCATTCCAGAGTTCAGACTGCCCAACCGCATCGTGGACGTGGAGATCGATAACCTCAGAAAGGAAGGCGTGCACTTCCAGACCGACACCATCATCGGAAAGACGCTTTCCGTCAAGGACCTGGAGCGCGAGGGATTCAAAGGCATCTTCGTGGGGTCGGGTGCCGGCCTGCCCAACTTCATGGGCATACCGGGCGAGAACCTCATCAACATCATGTCGTCCAACGAGTATCTGACACGCGTCAACCTCATGGACGCGGCCAACCCCAAGACCGACACGCCCGTCATCCTCGGCAAGAAGATCATCGTGGTGGGTGGCGGCAACACGGCCATGGACTCATGTCGCACAGCCAAGCGCCTCGGCGCCGACGTGACCCTCGTCTACCGCCGCTCGGAGAAAGAGATGCCCGCACGCCTGGAGGAGGTGAAGCACGCCAAGGAAGAGGGCATACACTTCCTCACGCTCCACAATCCCAAGGAGTATGTGGCCGACGAGAACGGAAGGGTGAAGGCCGCCGTGCTCGACGTGATGAAACTGGGCAAGCCCGACGCCTCAGGGCGTCGCCGCCCCGAAGCAACGGGAGAGACCGTGACCATGGAGTGCGACCAGGTCATCGTGGCCGTGGGTGTCTCACCCAACCCGCTGGTGCCGCAAAGTATCGAGGGACTGCAGTTGGGCAGAAAGAACACCATCGTGGTCAACGACAAGATGCAGTCGTCGCAAAGCGACATCTACGCCGGAGGCGACATCGTGAGAGGCGGCGCAACGGTCATCCTCGCCATGGGCGACGGACGGCGCGCGGCGGCCAGCATGGCACAGCAGCTGCTCAACGAATAAAAGCGACACCATAGCAAACTCAACAGAGGAGGATGCATCAGCCTGCCCGCTCGCCCAAAACGACGGACAGGGCTGGGGCATCCTCCACTTGTGACACACACACAAATCAACTTATGTCTGGGCTCTATACAATTCTACTCTTATTTTGCAGCAACATCTTCATGACGCTCGCCTGGTACGGCCACTTGCGCCTGCAACAGGCGGGTGTGTCGACAGGCTGGCCCCTGATAGGCGTCATCGCCTTCTCGTGGGGTATCGCCTTCTTTGAGTATTGCTGTCAAGTGCCCGCCAACCGCATCGGCTACGACGGCAATGGCGGACCGTTCTCCCTGGTGCAACTGAAGGTGCTGCAGGAATGCATCTCCCTCATCGTCTTCGCCGTCATAGCCAACATGCTGTTCCAAGGACAGGGACTTCACTGGAACCACATCGCCGCCTTCGGATGTCTCATCGCGGCGGTCTACTTCGTGTTTCTCTGACATGAAGGTCGGTTACCACATCCTCGCCATCATCGTGGTGCTCATTTGGGGCGTGACATTTGTCAACTCCAAGCAACTGCTCCTCGCGGGCCTGCAAGCCCACGAGATTTTCACGTTGCGCTTCCTGCTGGCCTACCTCTGCATCTGGACCATATCGCCCCGGCGACTGTGGGCTGACAATTGGCGGGACGAACTGCGCATGCTGTTGCTGGGCATGACGGGGGGCTCGCTCTATTTCGTCACCGAGAACATGGCCGTCCGTATCGACTACGTGACCAACGTGTCGTTCATCGTCTGCACCGCGCCACTGCTCACCACGCTCATCGCCCTGGCCTTCCTGAAGGAGGTCAAGGCCAGCCGAGGCCTCATCATGGGGTCGTTGCTGGCCACAGCGGGCGTGGCCTTGGTCGTGTTCAACGGCCAGGTGGTGCTCAAGCTCAACCCCTTGGGCGACGCGCTGGCCTTGTCGGCCGCATTATGTTGGGCCATCTACAGCATCCTGTTGCGTGACGTGAGCCATTATAGCGCGACATTTGTCACGCGAAAAGTGTTTTTCTATGGCTTGCTCACCGTGCTGCCCCTGTTCATCCTGCATCCCTGGCAGTTCCCGCTACGCGGTCTGTTGCAACCACTCGTCTGGGGAAACTTGCTCTTTCTCGGCGTCATCGCCAGCTTTGCGTGCTTCGCCCTTTGGAGCCTCACCAGCAAGAAGCTGGGCGCGCTCAAGGCAAGCAACTACGTCTATCTCAACCCCATCAGCACGTTCGCCGCAAGCGCACTGGCGCTCAACGAACCCATGACTGTCATGGCGGCCATCGGCTGCGCCTGCATCCTTGCGGGTGTCTACTGGGCTAACCACCCGTATATGACAAGGCCCTGGCTTTCAAAAAGTCAGGGCCTTGTCATGACATAAGTTGCGCATTGTAGGATGCGACCTCATCGAACGCAACTCATTCTTAAGGTTAATGGCAAATGAACCATCCGCATAACGCCTTACTTGTTTGCTACGGGACGAACGGGTAACCCGTAGAAACGAAAATCGTGTCCCAAAGAAATCCGTGATTTGAGTACCCTGACAAGGCTGGCATATTTGTAAGGTTCATTCTCGTATCCTCCAGTATAAAGAGAGCGGGACCATAAGTTGAGCGTAACGCCCTTACCGCTTACTTGGTTTAGACCTAACATATAAGAGCCCGATGCAGGCAAAAAGAGCGTGTTGCCATTAGAGCCGGTCAACAAATATCCCTTCGTTCCATGATAATCATCTTTCCATTCGAGGACACAATTCTCAAACAGTTCCTTAAACTCTAAAAAGGATGGCATTCGGCATTCCTTACCCCACTTGACCGTAGCCACATCGTCTGACGCAGCAAGCTCAGTCTTCCCGTCCTTGGGCGTGTACCTCAAATAATCATGTATTCTCTTTGTCATGCCTTCCACATGGTTCATCTTGTCATAAGTATGGCACAACTTGTAATTATCTTCCGTGAATTTGGTTTTTGCCTCGGTTTCGCCCCATGCAAAATACTCGCCATCCTCGTAAGGCGTTGCGGCACCTACATTGGTTCGCGCCCATAGCAATCCACTGGGCAGACCTAAGTCGACAAACTCATGACCATTGATAACTTTAGCCACTGGCGCTTTTGCAGCCACATGATTACCGTTAGCGGTGTCTTGCTGGGCAGACAGGCTGGTGGCAAAAGCAAATGTGAGCAGAAAAGCAAAGAAATAATTGATTGTTCTATTCATACGTAATGCTTATAAATGATTGTTTTGCATAGTAAAATTGATGATGAAAGAAAGCCTGTCTAACCCTCTTCAAAAAGAAATTCGACAGGCTTTCTCATT
>DAIOEQ010000058.1:342-3181 GCA_036746215.1 Prevotella sp. | reverse complement strand
GTCTACCGTTAGGCTATCAAGTATAAAGGACCTACTTCCTCCATCATTTCTTGATATTAGGTTCTTGCAAACCGTAACGCTTCTTCTTGTCGATGACCAAGAGAATGAGACTGAGGGCCACGGCTGCCACGCCGAAGGAACAGAACACGCTCATGCTGGTCTTGTAAGAAGGATCGGCTCCATTAAGTTTGCCGATGAGCATCGGAACGAGGCTGAGACCAATGTTCTGGATGTAGAAGATGATGGCATAGGCCGAACCCAGCAACTTCATGGGAATAATCTTAGGCACGCTCGGCCACATGGCTGAAGGTACAAGCGAAAAGGCCACACCCAAGAGAATCATGATAATCACCGCAAACCAACCGTAAGGAAGGATGTGGATGGCGAAGATGAAATGGATGATGGCCAACATGGCGGAGCCGATAAGCATCAGCGTGGCGCCCTTGCCTATCTTGTCGTAAAGTGAGCCAAACAAAGGCGTCAGCAGGATGGTGCCAAAGGGAATGAGACCCGGAATGATGCCCGCCAAGTTCTCGGGTACGTTGTAATTGGCAATCATCAGCTTGGTGGCAAACTTCAAGAAGGGAAATACGCCGCTATAGAACAGTAAGCAAAGCAGGCAGATGCACCAGAAACCGGGATTGGAGAAGATGAGCTTCAAGTCGCGGAAATGGAACTTTTCCTCCTCCGAAGCGGCATCAACCTCCGTAGCCTTCAATTGCGCGCCCTTGACCTCATCAATGCTACGGTCGAGCTTTTTGTCCATCACGACATATACCAGAAACGCGAGGAAACCAACAATCAGCAATACCGCGCCCAGCAGAACAGGCGCGCTTACCTTGCCGCCAAAAGCCTTGGCAAAAGGCAGGGAGCCCATCATGGCAGCGGCCGTGCCCAAACGGGCCAACGCCACCTGGATGCCCATGGCCAAGGCCAGCTCATGGCCCGTGAACCACTTGGTGATAATCTTGGAGATAGTGATACCGCATATCTCACAGCCCACGCCAAAGATGGAGAAACCAAGGGAGGCAACGGCAGCGGACATGGGCAGGTTGCCCTTGAAAATGATGATGTTCAAGTAGACGCTCGCATCTCCAAAGTCGTGGCTCACGCCAAAGAACTTGATGCACACGCCGATGACCATCAGCGCGCATGCCAGCACTCCCGTGAAGCGGATGCCCATCTTGTCGAGGATGATACCTCCGAAGAAGAGCATGAGCAGGAACACGTTGATGAGACCGTAACTTCCTGAGAAGAAGCCATAATCATCCGACGACCAGCCCAGGCCACCCGCCGCGACTGGCTTGGTGAGCAACACCTCAAGGGGCGACATCACATCAGTGATGAAGTAGCCCATCATCATCGTGAAGGCCACGATGAAGAGTGCTGTCCAACGCGCACTCTTGCTGTCACTAAGAATTGTTTGAATCTTTTCTACCATGTGATATGAGATTTGTTACTTAAAGGTGGTGATTTATAGAACCCACCTTGATTGTGTTTGTGTTATTTCTTAAGCCAACGGTCAAGCCAATTGAAGAATGTGCGCTGCCAAAGGATGCCATTCTGCGGCTTCAACACCCAGTGGTTCTCATCTGGGAAGATGAGGAGCTCTGCGGGAATGCCTTTCATGCGTGCCGCATTGAAAGCTCCGAAGCCCTGGTTGGCGTTGATGCGATAGTCCTTCTCTCCATGGATGCAAAGGATAGGCGTATCCCACTTGTCTACAAAGCGGTGGGGGCTGTTCTCATAGGTGCGGCGGGCAGCGTCGGTCTGGTCCTTGTTCCAGTAGGCGTCATCATATTCCCAGTTGCTAAACCAAGCCTCCTCGGTGTCGGTGTACATCGACTCAAGGTTGAAGGCGCCGTCATGGGCGATGAAACACTTGAAGCGCTTATCGTGATGACCCGCAAGATAATAAACCGAGAAACCGCCAAAGCTGGCACCAACAGCGCCCAAACGGTCACGGTCCACAAACGGCAGGTTGTCCGTGGCATCATCAATAGCCGAAAGATAGTCGCGCATGCACTGGCCAGTCCAGTCGCGGCTCACCGCCTCATTCCACTCATTGCCGAAGCCTGGAAGGCCACGACGGTTTGGAGCGACAATGACATAACCATGCGAGGCCATGATGCTGAAGTTCCAGCGATAAGACCAGAACTGAGAGACAGGGCTCTGCGGTCCGCCCTCACAATATAACAATGTGGGATATTTCTTTGTGGCATCGAAATGGGGCGGCAGGATGATCCACACCAACTCTTGCTTGCCATCGGTGGTCTTCACCCAACGCTGTTGCACAGTGGGCATGGCCAACTGGCTGAAGATATGCCCATTCTCGTCGGTGATGGCCTGCACCGTGGCCTTCTTCTCCTTCTTGGCCGGTGTCACGACATAGAGCTCATCGGGATGGAGCATGGAGTGGCGCGTGGCAAGGAGCTGCTTGTCATTGAGCATGGCGATCGAACCGAAATCATTCCAACTGTCATCCGTCACTTGCTTGATCTCACGATCAAAGTTGACTTGATCAATGCGCACGGTGGCATGCCAGCACATGGTGAAATAAATGCTTTTGGAATCGGGTGCCCAACAGAAAGCATCGACATTGGTCAGCAAGTTCGTGCTGTCGCAGAGGTAAGTCTTCTTGCCAGTAGCCAACTCATAGACACAAAGGCGGTTCTGGTCACTCTCGTATCCGTCATGTGCCATGCTCTGCCAAGCCACATACTTGCCATCGGGCGAGAACTGGGGGTTCTGGTCGTAACCGACCTGCAAGTCGCCCTGCTGGTGATTCACCTGCTGGTTGCGCATGCTCTTGGTGGGGTCAATGGCGGGTTCCTTGTAG
>DAIOEQ010000058.1:0-332 GCA_036746215.1 Prevotella sp. | reverse complement strand
TGTCTTCTTGGTGTTCAAGTCATAGAGATAGATGTCTGAGTCGGTGGAGATAGCATAGTTCACGCCCTCCTTTTTGCGGCAAGTGTAAGCTATCTGTCGCGAGTCACGGCTCCACGCCAGTTGTTCAATGCCACCGAAGGGTGCCATCGGACACTCATAGGGCTCTCCCTTTAGAATATCCTCCCCCTCGCCGACCTGGTTACCGTTGACTGTGGCCACAAAGGGGTGAGCAATGCTCTCCACATAGTGGTCCCAGTGACGATAGTTGAGATCGGTCACCAGACGGCCTGTGGCCTTGGGAAGGTCATCAGGATTTTTCTGTATGGACCCAT
>DAIOEQ010000057.1:0-10293 GCA_036746215.1 Prevotella sp. | reverse complement strand
AGGATAAACACCGGCCTTCATGTATTTCTGAGGCTCACGGTAATTTTTGTATCTTTCTTGTAACTGTCCCATCATTAATAATAGGTGTAGAAAATCTACTGTTAATTGTTTAGGCTGCAAAGTTAATCATTTTTTCCCACACTTGGCATAAAAAACAGAGAAATCGCCTTTCTATCACAAAATTTGGCTTAAAATGCCGCCTAATCATAAAAAATTGCATTAATTTTGCGGTATGAAAAAACGCATTCTCTTCATTATCAATCCCATGTCGGGAGCTGCCAGTAAAGCTGGCATACCTCAGGCCATCGAGGCGTACCTCGACCATGACCTCTATGAGCACCGCATCGTGGAGACGAAATATGCAGGACACGCCGCCTCGTTGGCCCGTGACGCCAGCGTGGAAGGCGTGGATGTGGTAGTGGCCATCGGCGGAGACGGCACGGTCAACGAGGTGGCGCGCGGCATCGTGCACACGCATACGGCATTGGGCATCATTCCCTGTGGCTCGGGCAACGGTTTGGCCCGTCATTTGTTGTTGCCGCTCAATGTGCGCAAGTGCATCGAGATCATCAATCGATGCGAGGTCCACGCCCTCGATTATGGCATCATCAACGAGTATCCTTTCTTCTGCACCTGCGGCATGGGCTTCGACGCCTTTGTCAGCCAGAAGTTTGCGGAAGCCGGAAAGCGCGGTCCCATCACCTACGCGCAGAAGGTGCTGGAGGAGGGGACGAAATACAAGCCGGAGACATATGAGGTTGACGCCGACGGCATCAGTACCAGCTACAAGGCCTTTCTCATCTCATGCGCCAATGCGTCGCAGTATGGCAACAACGCCTATATCGCCCCGCAGGCTTCGATGAGCGACGGGCTTCTTGACGTGGTGATCATGGAACCGTTTGACATACTCGACGCGCCACAAATCGCCATCGACATGTTCAGCAAGACGCTTGACATGAGTTCCAAAATCAAGAGCTTCCGCACTCGTCACCTCCACATCCGCCGATCACATCCCGGTGTGATTCACTATGATGGCGACCCGGTCATGACAGGTGCCGACATTGACGTGCGCATCGAGGCCAAGGGCATCAACATCATCGTGAACCCAGACGGCGACAAGCGGCAGCGGCAACCCAACGTGTTGCAGACAACCGCCTGCGAACTCTTCAACGACCTCAGCGCCATCCGGCAAGACTTTTTCACACAAACAAAACGGGGCGTGCGCCTGGCCAAGCTCATCCAACGAACCATCGAACGCAACTTGCCGGGACTCAACTGAATCAGTTTCACAATTATCATAACAAAAGGCCACTGAAAAACGGGCTTATTTGCGGACGACAGCACGCTCGTCCGCAAATAAGCGCTGTTTTTTTGGGCTATCGTAAATCACTGAAACAGAGAACTCTACAAAACAGGGAGCTAAAAGATGTACTCTTTCGATATCGTCCATTTCAAGAAAGGTATCAAATCGAGACTCGACAACTAATCTTTCGCAACTCAACTTGGCAAATATCGCCTGTGGTTTTGGCATGTATTATCCCTTGATTGGGCAACCATCTTGCCGATGGCGCTCTTCGGACAGGCCGGAAGGCATCCTTTTCCCCTCTAAAAGCATCATCCTACCAAGGGCTGCCGGGCCAGAACACGCTGTCCGCAGATCGCTGTTTTTTCAGAACTATCATGACAAATCGTTCTTTATGCCCATTGTCTTGAAAGTTAGGTGTCACATTGAGTAAGTTGACATTCATCCGTCAACGGATATAAAAATCTTTCGTCAGTTCATCATACCATTCACTGCGGCCCCCATCCGCACGAAGCAAGCAGCGTTCGGTTCGCTCCATCGGACGGGAAAAGCTCTTGCTGAAAGACAGCAGCTGCCGCTTAAAAGGTTTATGTATCACTGTCTTGACAAGTGCTTGTCTACACATTCTAAATCCTGAAAGATAAGCTGTTTCAGAGAACCGTTCCACCACTTCTGCGGGAAGAACGACACTCAGCTGCCCTTTCTCTGTCAGCCATTGTTTGGCAAAGGACAGAATGTCCGCAAACGACAAGTCAACATCATGGCGGGCCAGGGCTCGTGACCGAGACGGATTTCTCAAACTGTCAACAAAAAACGGAGGATTGCTCACGATGCAATCATAAGGCTCGCTTGGTTCCCAGTCTTGCAACCTCACGGCATGGATATCCACCTGGCGAAAAAGGGTCGCGTTCTCAGCGGCTTGCCGGGCGGCGCAGGCATCCGCCTCCACCCCGTCAACATGACTGTCGGGAAATCTCTGGGCCATCATAAGCGATATGACACCCGTACCCGCCCCTATGTCAAGGATGCGGGCGCCACCTTCCGCCCAAGCACCCAAAAGCACCCCGTCGGTGCCTACCTTCATGGCGCACCGGTCTTGGCGGATGACAAACTGCCGGAACGCGAACACGTCTTTTTCCCCACTCTTTTCCATATGTCCTTTTGGGGATTAAACGTCATTTTGTCTCGTTTATTACGCCAACAAGCCAAAAGACGCTAATTTTCGCGTCATACGTCAAGGATTGTCGAAGTTTTTTTGTAACTTTGCAAGCTAAACATAAGACCTGAATAAAAGAAAGCTATTTTAGCATTAGTACATGAGTAACATGCCAAATACGTCCATACAAATGTTTGCCGACTACGATGGCGACATCACCAACCTCCTTCAGACAGAGGCACCCGAAGAGCTCCCCATATTGGCCACCCGCAACATGGTGGTTTTTCCGGGAGTGCTCGTACCCATCTTCATTGGGAGGAAGGAAAGTGTAAGCCTCATCCGCAAGCTGTCAAAAACCCAAGATTCCATCTGCGCCATCTTCTCGCAGAAAGACGCTAAGGTTGACACGCCCAAAAGCAAGGATCTCTATCGCATGGGGGTCTATGCCCACCTGGTGCGCATCATCGACATGCCAGGCAGCGACAACATGACAGCCATCTTCCAGGCCCACGGACGTTGCTCGCTCGACAAGATTGTGGCCACACGCCCCTTTCTCAAGGCTAAAGTGTCGAAGGTGGAAGACGTGATACCCTCGACCATCGGCAAGGAGTTGCAGACCATCATCGAGGACGTGAGAACGACCACCTCTGAGCTCATCAAGCGAAACGAGGACATCCCCAACGAGACCTTGATGACGCTCAAGAACATATCCAACGACCTGTTGCTCATCAACTTCCTCTGCACCACCCTGCCCTTCAGCTCAAAGGACAAGATGGGGCTGCTCATGAAGGACGACATGGAAGAGCGCGCCATCGGGCTGCTCAAGTTGGAGAACCGCGACATCCAACTGCAAGAGCTCAAGAACCAGATACGCCAAAAGACGCACGAAGACCTGGACGAGCAACAGCGCGAATACTTCCTCCAGCAACAGATAAAGAACATCAAGGAAGAGCTGGGAGGCGACGAGAGGTCACCCGAGAAAAAGGAGCTGCTCGAGAAGTCGAAGAGCAAGAAGTGGCCGGAAGAGGTCGCCAAGACCTTCAACAAGGAGCTCGACAAACTGGACATGTTCAACCAGCAGAGTCCTGAATACAGCGTGCAGCTCAACTATCTGCAACAGATGTTGGCCTTGCCATGGAACGAATACACCGTCGACAATCTCGACATCAAGCGCGCCAAGCGCATCCTCGACCGCGACCACTACGGCATGGAAAAAGTGAAGGAGCGCATCCTGGAATATTTGGCCGTGCTGCAGTTGCGCGGAGACTTGAAGTCGCCCATCATCTGCCTCTACGGACCTCCGGGAGTGGGCAAGACCTCGCTGGGCAAAAGCATCGCCGCAGCGATGAAGCGCAAATATGTGCGCATGTCACTCGGCGGACTCCACGACGAGAGCGAGATACGCGGACACCGCCGCACCTACGTGGGGGCAATGCCAGGGCGCATCATCAAGAGCATCCAAAAGGCTGGCTCGTCCAACCCTGTCTTCATCCTCGACGAGATTGACAAGGTGACCCAAAACGCCATCAACGGCGACCCCTCTTCAGCCTTGCTCGAAGTGCTCGACCCTGAGCAAAACAGTGCTTTCCACGACAATTTCCTCGACATCGACTACGACTTGTCGAAAGTGCTCTTCATCGCCACGGCCAATGACCTGAGCACACTGCCCGCCCCACTGCTCGATCGCATGGAGATCATCGAGGTGCCAGGCTATGTCACAGAGGAGAAAGTGGAAATCTGCAAGCGCCATCTCATTCCACGCGAGCTGAAAAACACGGGCTTCGACAAGCTCGACGTCAAGCCTACGTTCAACAAGGCAACGCTCGTGAAAATTATTGAGCAGTACACGCGCGAAAGCGGCGTGCGCCAACTGGAAAAGCAAATCAACAAGGCGTTGCGCAAAATGGCGCTCATGTACGCCAGCGAAGGCAAGCTTCCCTTTGAGAAAATCATGCCGGCACAGGTGGAAGAGCTTCTTGGCAAACCGCCTTTCTATCGCGACGTGTATCAAGGCAACAGCGACGCCGGCGTGGTGACTGGCTTGGCGTGGACCAGCGTGGGCGGCGAAATCCTGTTCATCGAGACCAGTCTCAACAAGGGGCACGGCAGTCGGCTGACGCTGACGGGCAACCTCGGAGAGGTGATGAAGGAGTCGGCCATGATCGCCCTGCAGTATGTCAAGGCACATGTGGACCAATTGGGCATCGACTATCGCATTTTCGACAATTGGGACATCCACATCCACGTGCCCGAGGGGGCCACGCCCAAGGACGGCCCCTCGGCAGGCATCACCATCGCTACATCCATAGCCTCGGCCATCACGCAGCGCAAGGTGCGCAAGAACACGGCCATGACGGGCGAAATCACACTGCGGGGCAAGGTGTTGCCCGTGGGCGGCATCAAGGAGAAAATACTTGCGGCAAAACGGGCCGGAATAACCGATATCGTCCTCTGCAAGGAAAACCGCAAGGACATCGAGGAGATACCCGAGAACTACCGCGACGGGATGGCATTCCATTATGTGGAGAACATACAAGAGGTATGGGACTTCGCGCTTACCGACGAACTGGTGGCCAAGCCTCTGGAGTTTATCAGAAAGAACGAGGACAAGATCGGATTCTGAGCCGGCGGCTTTCCAATCCCACACTAATTACCATGTATCATGAAATTCGAATTACAACATACAGACAAGGCCTCTGACGCCCGTGCGGGGCTCATCACAACCGCCCACGGGCAAATCAAGACCCCTATCTTCATGCCCGTCGGCACATGCGGATCGGTGAAAGGGGTGCACTTCTCTGAACTGCGCGAGCAGGTGAAAGCGCAAATCATCCTGGGCAACACCTACCACCTCTACCTGCGGCCGGGGCTCGACGTGCTGCGCGCCGCCGGCGGTCTGCACGGCTTCAACGGGTGGGAGCGCCCCATCCTCACCGACTCGGGAGGGTTCCAGGTGTTCTCGCTTACAGGTATACGCAAGCTGAGGGAAGAAGGCTGCGAATTCCGCTCACACATCGACGGCTCCAAGCATTTCTTCACGCCAGAGAACGTGATGGACACGGAGCGCGTCATCGGCGCGGACATCATGATGGCGCTCGATGAGTGTCCTCCAGGCAAAAGCGACTATGCCTACGCCAAGAAAAGCCTGGCCATGACGCAACGCTGGCTGGACCGCTGCATCAAGCGCTTCAACGAGACTGAGCCCCTCTATGGCTACGAGCAGACACTGTTCCCCATCGTACAGGGATGCACCTACAAGGACTTGAGGCAGGAAGCGGCCAAGTATGTGGCCGACAAGGGCGCAGACGGCAATGCCATCGGCGGCTTGGCTGTCGGAGAGCCGACAGAGGTGATGTATGAGATGATCGAAGTGGTCAATGAGATTTTGCCCAAGGACAAGCCACGTTACCTCATGGGAGTGGGCACGCCGCAAAACATCCTGGAAGCCATCGAGCGAGGCGTCGACATGTTCGACTGTGTCATGCCCACACGCAATGGGCGCAACGCCATGCTCTTCACCTACCAGGGCACCATGAACATGAGAAACAAGAAATGGGAGACCGACTTCTCGCCCATTGATCCCGACGGATGCTACACAGACCAAGTGTACACCAAGGCTTACCTGCACCACCTGTTCAAGGCAGGCGAGTTGTTGGCCATGCAAATCGCATCCATCCACAACCTGGCGTTCTACCTCCGCCTGGTGACCGACGCGCGACAGCACATCATCGACGGTGATTTCGCGACATGGAAAGCGGGCGTTATCGACCAATTGGGTAGGCGTATCTAAACGAATGGCATGAAAAGCTATAGTAAGATAAGGAAGCACCGAAGGGCGTACAAGATGAGGAGATGGGCGAGCCGGCATCCCGCCTGGCTCCACAGGCTCTTCGCTTGGATTGTGGCACACACCCTGCCGCTCCAAAGGATTGCGAGATGGACGGGAAGGAAATTGCGCTTTATGAGACTGCTCAATCCCCTGAGATACATCAAGCGCATCGATTGGTATATCATCAAGAAGTTTATAGGCACCTATTTCTTCTCCATCATCCTGATCATCTCCATCTCCATCGTTTTCGATGTCAACGAGAACTTGGCCAAGTTCACACAGTATCACGCGCCACTACGTGCCATCGTGTTCGACTATTACGCCAATTTCGTGCCCTACTTCGCCAACCTCTTCTCGGCGTTGTTCGTCTTCATCGCGGTCATCTACTTCACCTCCAAGTTGGCCGGCAACTCGGAAATCATCGCCATGCTGGCAACCGGAATCTCCTTCAAGCGGTTGCTGAGGCCCTACATGATCTCGTGCGTGCTCATCGCCGGACTGTCCTATTACCTGTCAGCCTATGTCATTCCGCATGGCACGGTCATCCGGCAGAACTTTGAGACGATGTACAAGAACAAGAAGAAGAACACGTCTGCGGAGAACGTGCAGTTGCAGGTGGCCCAAGGAGTCATAGCCTACATCCAGCACTACGACAACAACCTGAAGAAGGGATACGGCTTCTGCTTGGACAAGTTTGAGAACAAGAAGCTCGTGTCGCACCTGACGGCCATGGAGGTGCAATACGACACCATCTCGGACAGCAAATACCACTGGAAGTTGCGCGACTGGAAAGTGAGACAGCTCAGGGGACTGCGTGAGCATATCACCAGCGGCATGGAGAAAGACTCGGTCATCATGATGGAGCCTACCGACCTTGTCTACTCCAAGGGACAGCAAGAAACGTTCACCTCGCCTGAGTTGCACGACTACATCTCCAAGCAGATCAACAGGGGCTCAGGCAATGTGGTGCAGTATCAGGTGGAATACCACAAACGCATCGCCTCATCGTTTGCGGCGTTCATCCTCACCATCATCGGCGCGTCGCTATCCTCAAGGAAACGAAAAGGAGGAATGGGCATGTACTTAGGCATCGGGCTGGCGCTGAGCTTTGCCTACATCATGCTGCAAACCGTATCGGCAACATTTGCCATCAACGCTGGCTTCCCGCCCATGCTTGCGGCGTGGATGCCTAACATTATTTTTGCCGTGGTGGCATGGTTCTGCTACCTCAAGGCACCTAACTAATTAGAGAAAAGATGAAATTTACAGATTTAGACTTAAATGACGACATCCTCGACGCGCTCTACGACATGCGCTTCGACGATTGCACTCCCGTACAGGAAAAATGCATCCCGGAAATATTAAACGGCAAGGATGTGCTCGGCGTGGCACAGACGGGAACGGGTAAGACGGCCGCTTATCTGTTGCCCGTGCTGTCAAAGCTCGCAGACGGCGGCTACCCGAAAGACTCCATCAACTGCCTCATCATGTCGCCCACACGCGAACTGGCTCAGCAAATCGACCAAGCCATGCAGGGATTTTCCTATTACATCCCCGACGTGTCGAGCGTCGCCGTGTATGGCGGCAACGACGGCAACCGCTATGACCAAGAACTGAAGAGCATGCGCCTGGGCGCCGATGTCATCATCGCCACACCAGGACGCCTCATCTCACACCTCTCATTGGGTAACGTGGACCTGTCGAAGGTGAGCTTCTTCATCCTCGACGAGGCAGACCGCATGCTCGACATGGGATTCTCGGAGGACATCATGAAGATCGCGTCTTACCTGCCCAAGGACTGCCAGACCATCATGTTCTCAGCCACCATGCCACAAGACATCGAGAAGTTGGCACAAAGCCTGCTCAAGAATCCCGTGGAAATCAAGTTGGCTGTCAGCAAGCCCGCAGAGAAAATTCAGCAGAGCGCATACATCTGCTATGAGACACAAAAACTGGAGATTATCAAGGATATCTTCAAGGCTGGCGACCTGAAGCGCGTTATCATCTTCTCGGGATCCAAGCAAAAGGTGAAGCGCATCAACCAAGCACTGACAAGACTCCACATCAACAGTGGTGAGATGCACTCGGACCTCGACCAGGCGCAACGCGACGAGATGATGTTTAAGTTCAAGAGCGGCCAGCTCGACGTGTTGGTAGCCACGGACATCTTGGCTCGCGGCATTGACATCGACGACATCACCATGGTCATCAACTATGACGTGCCTCATGATTGTGAAGACTACGTACACCGCATCGGACGCACGGCACGCGCTGACCGAGACGGGCGAGCCATCACTCTGGTCAACGAAGACGACATGTTTGCCTTCCACCAAGTGGAGAAGTTCCTGGGCAAGGAGATAACCAAGAATCCATTGCCCAAGGGATGTGGCGAGGGACCGGAGTATGTCGTCTCCAAGAGAAAAGCATCGGCAAAGAGCAACCGCCGCAAGGATCGCGACAACACTTCACACAAAAGCAACAAGCAGCGTAACAAGCGCAATGCGCGTGAAGAAAGACCTAACAAGAACGAGCAGCGTAACGACAAGACCAACCAGAAGACAAGTGGCGACAACAAAGCTGAGGCCCCAAAACCAGCACCAAGCAACACGCCTAACGCTAAGGCACAGCCCAAGGCTAAAGCCCCACAAAAAAACACCGCCAACAAGGAGCAGGGCGAGGCTGGCAACGGTCAGAAACAAGGAAGAAGAAGGAACAACACACAGAAGAAGAGCAACACACAACCAACGCCAAACACAGGCAATGCTGCAAAAGCTGAAGGCGGAAAAGCCAACAACAAGCAACGCCAAAGAAAGCCCAAGCGTCATCGTCAGCAAGAGGCCGAAACGCCAAAGACCGGACGGACCACTCGATACAATGGGCTTCCCGATGACTTCAAAGCCCCGAAAGAACAGGAAAGCGGCTTGAAAAAGCTCATCAAGCACCCCCTCAACTGGATCAAGAACATAGGCAAGAAATAAGCAGTGCCTTAGAAAACGAATCAAGGGTATGCCGTGAATGGCATACCCTTGATTCGTTTTCTCAACTTCGTTCAGCGTTTGCTCCACCGCTTGCATCTCCTAACCAATCGCCCGTCAATCTTTTCCCAACAATTTGTCGCTACTATCCCTAATCTTCAATATCATGGGGACAATCTTCTTGTAGACTTTCCTGTCTCCGTTGATGCGCCGAAGGAGCAATTCGCAAGCTGCAACACCCTGCTCGTGAGCCTGATCCATAATGGCCGATAAGGCTGGGGTGACAAAAGCTGCGTTGTCACACTCAGTGAAGCCGATGATGGCCACGTCTTGTGGTATGCGCAACCCCAGACTTTTCACAGCGTCAAACACCGCATAGGTGATGATGTCATTAAACGCCAAAATGGCATCGGGCGGATTGGGCGAACGCAACATCTCAAGGGTTTTTGCTCGTGCATCATCAAACTCTATCTTCCCGCAAACAACAAGGTGTCGGTCAATTGGAATGTCGGCCTCACGCAACGCCTCCAAATAGCCATGCTTGCGCCGCTTCACCATGTCAAGATGGTTGGGACCTCCTATGAAAGCTATGTGACGGGAGCCCGTGGAGAGCAGATGCCGCGTTGCCTCGAAAGCCGCCTCGTCACCATTGGCTACGACTTGCGAGAAACGATCCGAGAGACAAGTCCGCGCAAAGAACACCAGTGGCACGTCCAAGGCAGCCAACTGCTCATAGTGCGAATAGTCGGTCGTGTCTTGAGCCAAGCATGATATAACGCCATCCACATGCATGGCCAAAAAACTTTCCACCGCCTGCTCTTCTCTCTCATGACTCTCATGACTATTGGCCGAAAAGACCAGGAAACCGTGCTGCGTGGCATAATCCTCAATGCCATCAAGTACAGCGGCATAATAATGGGTAACGAGATTGGGTACCACTACGCCAATGATGTGAGGCACATCCTTCCGCAGGCTTTGGGCAAAAGGATTGGGATGATAATTGCGTTTCTGGGCCAGTTGCTGAACCTTC
>DAIOEQ010000056.1:5243-10518 GCA_036746215.1 Prevotella sp. | reverse complement strand
AGCTTGGCGGTGCCGTCTTCTTTTTTGCAGGCCAGGGCTTCGTCTACCAGTTTGGCCAAGGCCTCATAGTTCTTTTTCGACCGTTTGCCCGTGTTTTCCGAGACCGACGCCTCCAGCGCGGCCATTTCTTCGTTTACCGCCTGTAGGGTTTGCTGCAGGTTGTCCCATGCCGTGCCCTGATTGCCGAATGTCACTTGAAACACGGGGGCAATGTCGTTGCATCTCGTGGTGGGAATGTCCACATACAGCCCGTCCGTGTCTTGCCGGAAACTGACAGCGCCGTGTCCCAACAGTTCCACCTTATCCACTTTTCCGCTGTATGACGGGGCCAGCGGCCCGAATGCCTTCAGGCGATAGCTTCCCGCCTCGGGCCACGCCATGATGGTGGCAAACACCGTGTCATGGCGCTCCACGTAGCGCACGTCAGCAGACGAGTAATTGTTGCCCTCGTTGAAGCCCTGCGCGTTCAGGGGTTGGGAGGCTTCGGCCAATGGTCCCTCGCCAAACGTCTTCCATGTGCGGGTGCCATAGATGCTCGCACCGTTGGCGCTCATCCATCTTCCGATGTCTTCCACGATGGCCCGCTCCTTTTCGTCAATGGTGCCGTTGCCCTTGATGGGTATGTTGAGCAGCAGGTTGCCGTTTTTCGACACGATGTCGACCAGCATGCGTATGACCTGCGAGGCAGGCTTGTAGCCGTTGGCGTTGTAGGTGCCTTGGCTGTAGTGCCAGTCGCCGATGCATGTGCAGGTTTGCCAGTATTTGTCCTGTGGTCTGTCTGGGATGCCTCGCTCCACATCCCAAAGTATGCTTTCCTTTTGCTTGTCATCGAGAATTTTTCCCATCACGACGGCTTCGTTTTTTCCGCCGTGGCGAGACATGCTGGTGTTGTAGAAGTCGGCGAGGATGTTGAGACCGATGGTGTCGGTCACTCCGTAGAAGGGCAGCACGGTGTCATCGAAGTAGAGCATCTGCGGGTCATAGTCGCGCACCACCTGCAACACGCGGTTTTGGAACTTGCGCATGTATTCCGCCGAAGGCTGCGCCGCCCCATTGCCCCACGCCCATTGGCTGTGAATGGTTCCGCTGTTGTCCCATCCCGTGCTGTGCGGATGGTTTTGTGCGTAGAGATCCTGCGGGTCATAGCCTTCCCACCATGTGCCCTTGCCATCGGCCACTGTCAGGTTCCCATCGTAAGGCTGCGAGGGCTCCAGCCATGTCCAGGCATGGCTGGCATGGATGCTTACGCCAAGGGGCAAGCCATATTTCTTGCACGCTGCGCTCCAGCCTGCCAGCAGGTCTTTCTTCGGTCCCATGTTACAGGAGTTCCATGGTTGGTAGGGTGAGTTCCAAAGGTCAAAATTGTCGTGGTGGTTGCCCAATGCCATGAAGTAACGCGCGCCAGCCTCCTTGTAAAGTTTCACAAGCTCATCGGGATTCCACTGGTCGGCCTTCCAATTGTGAATGAGGTCCTTGAGGCCCATGCCGTCTTTGGGCGATCCGAAATGGCTGGTCTGCCAGTTCCACTGCTGAGTGCCGGGATAATAAAGAAACCGGGCATACCAGTCGCCGTCCTCGGCTTCGCATTGCGGCCCCCAATGGGCCCAAATGCCAAACTTGGCATCCTGAAACCATTCCGGGCAGTTCCATTGGCTGACACTTGCCCACTCTGGGGTGTAGTGGCCTGCCTCCAGAGGCATGTCGGCTTCTTGGGCCGATGACGAAAGGGAGAAGGCCGACGAGACGGCCAGCAATAAAAATCGTAGGTTTTGTTTCATCGCTAAGAAGAATATATGAGGTAGGTTGTTAAAAATGAGATTTTCAATGCATGTTGGTTGTTCGCTTGCAAAAATACAAACTTTTCCAGCCAAGGCCATCGCATTTTATTTACTGATGATAGGACAATATTGACATAGCCCATACAAGAAATTCCCTTATGTCCTCATGTTTACCTTTATGTCATCCCATCCGTTCACAACCTGCAGAACCTGTATTCTTGTGGTGTCTGCCCCGTGATTTTCTTGAAAAGGCGGATAAAATAAGACACGTCGCCGAATCCTAACTTGTATGCTATCTCCTTGCAGGGCTTGTCTTCGGTGATGAGCATGATTTGTGCCTTTTCTATTTTCTTCTTGTTGATATATTGCAGAGGCGTGATGCCGAAGGTGGCACGGAAGAGGCGCACAAGGTAAGGTGTGGAGACGCACGCGACGTTGGCAAGTTGGTCCAGGGTGATGGGCTCACACAGGTGTGCGCTGACATACGACAATACCTTCATCATGCGCTCATTGCAGGTCCACGGCTTGAGGGTGGCATTCTTGAGAAAATCGGACATGAGCATGAGAATCGCGCTGCGCAGGCGCATTTTCTCCCACTGTTTCATGTTGTTGTAGCGTTTCACATAGTCCACAAAGGTCGCCATGTTGTCATATGACTGGGGGTTGCTCTCTGGCAACTTAGCTTCGGGATGCTCCTCACACATGTTGCTAAAGAGTGCCACGTCGAGATCCCTGGCAGTGACTTCGGCTGGGAAACAGTAATGCTCGAAGAGGTCGACTTGGTCCCTGAAACCTTCATAGACGTGCAGGTAGTAATGGTCGAAAATGCCATGGCACTCATAGGAATGCGCCATGTGGGCCGGTATCATGTACAGGTGGTCGGGACGCAAGCAGATGGTGTGCTCCCTCATGTGGACCTGCGCTTCGCCCCGGGTGACACAATAGATGCGCGTGAACGGCGAACTGACTTCCTGCCAGTTCCAGTCGCCATCGTGGTGGGCGAACCCCACATTGAGCATCTGCAAATTGAACGATTCTATAGGTATTTGCATGGTGAATGTAGATGGAAGGATTTTAGCCTTTCAATAAATGTAATCCTCACAAGAGCGAAATTAAGAATCTTACTGGTCACGACGAAGTGGAAAAGTGAGAAACAGGCGGCTAACGCATTTGTCAGCCGCCTGGATGGTTTATTGTTGCATGTCGTGGAGTTTCTTGTAGTAGCCGTCGGCCGCCAGCAGGGAGGCGTGCGTGCCCCGCTCGACGATGCGCCCCTCATGGATGACATAGATCTCATCGGCGTTCTTGATGGTCGACAGGCGGTGTGCGATGGCGATTGTGGTGCGCGTCTTCATGAGCTTGTAGAGCGCGTCCTGCACCAGTCGCTCGCTCTCGGTGTCGAGCGCCGACGTGGCCTCGTCGAGGATGAGGATGGGCGGGTTCTTGAGGATGGCGCGCGCGATGCTGACACGCTGGCGCTGGCCGCCCGACAGACGGCCTCCCCGGTCGCCTATGTTGGTGTCGAAGCCGTGCTCCGACTCCATGATGAAGTCGTAGGCGTTGGCGATCTTCGCCGCCCGCGCCACGTCGTCCTTCGTGGCGTTCTCCACGCCGAAGGTGATGTTGTTGAGGAAGGTGTCGTTGAAGAGAATGGCCTCCTGGTTCACGTTGCCGATGAGCTGGCGCAGGTCATGGATGCCCAGGTCCTTCACGTTGATGCCGTCGATGAGCACTTCGCCCTCTTGCACGTCGTAGTAACGGGGGATGAGGTCCACCAAGGTCGACTTTCCACCACCGCTCTGTCCCACCAGGGCCACGGTCTTGCCCTTCGGGATGACGAGGTTGATGTCGCGCAACACCCATTGCTGGTCATACTTGAAACCGACGTGTCGGAACTCGATGTCATGCTCAAACGAGCGGATATGCACGGGGTTCTCCTTCTCCTTGATGGTCACCTCGGCCTTCAGGATCTTGTCGATGCGCTCCATGGAGGCCAGGCCCTTGGGGATGTTGTAGCTGGCGCGCGAGAAGTCTTTCAGCGGCTGGAGGATGGAGTAGAGCACCACCATGTAATAGATGAACGTCGGACCGGTGATGGTCTGGTTGTTGAGCACCAGGATGCCGCCGAACCAAAGCACGATGACAATCATCACCGTGCCGAGGAACTCGCTCATCGGGTGGGCCATCTGCTGGCGTATGTTGACGCGCATGATGTCGTTGCGGTAGGCCGAGTTGACCTTGTCGAAGCGCTTGTTCATCTTCTCCTCGGCGCAGAAAGCCTTGATGATGCGCAGTCCGCCGAGCGTCTCCTCCACCTGGCTCATGGTGTCGCTCCACAGGGCCTGTGCCTTGATGGACTTGGCCTTGAGCTTGCGCCCCACGTAGCCCATGAACCACCCGAAGACTGGCACGAAGATGATGGTGAAGAGGGTCAGCTGCCACGAGATGACAAGCAGGGTCGTGAAGTAGACGAGGATGAGTATGGGGTTCTTGAAGAGCATGTCGAGCGACGACATGATTGACGACTCGATCTCCTGCACGTCGCCGCTCATGCGGGCGATGATGTCGCCCTTCCGCTCCTCGCTGAAGAAGCCGAGCGACAGCGAGGTGATCTTCTGGTAGAGCTGGTTGCGTATGTCGCGCACCACGCCCGTCCGGATGGGGATGATGGTAGCCGACGAGAGGAAGTAGGCGCCCGTCTTCAGGAAGGTCATGAACGCCAATGCCAGGCCGATGAAGAGCAGCGTGGTGGTGGGGCCCACAGCGGCGATGAGGTCGTTGACATAGTAGTTCATGTTGTTCATCAGGACCTCCTTGTCGAGCGCCCAGGGCATGAGGCTCGTCGCCGCCTTCGCGTCGCCTGTCTTAAACAGGATCTGCAACAGGGGGATGAGTGTGGCGAAGGAGAAGATGTTGAGCACCGCCGACAGGATGTTGAACAGCACCGAGAGCGCCAGGTATTTCTTGTAGGGCGGCACAAACCGCCTGAGCACTTGCAGGAATTCTTTCATGGATGGTTCTTTTTAATCCGTCGAGACGCGTCCTTATTCTTTCACTACCTCTTCGCCCAGGAGCGTGGCCGACGAGCTGCCGGTGATTCTCACGCGGACGGTCTCACCGATGTGGTGGCGCCCCTTGTCGATGACCACCGCCTTGTTTTGTGGCGTGCGCCCCATGAGCTGGTCATGCCCGCGCTTGGCGAAACGCTCCAGCAAGACGTCAAACTCCTTGCCCTCGTCCTTGCGGTTCTGCTCGGCCGACACCTCCGTCTGCAGGTGTATCAGCTCGTTGAGGCGGCGTATCTTTTCCTCCTCGGGCACGTTGTCGGGCAAGTGCTTGGCGGCGTAGGTGCCCGGGCGCTCGCTGTACTTGAACATGAAGGCGGCGTCGAAGCCCACCTCCCTGACGAGCGACAGCGTCTGCTGGTGGTCGTCCTCGGTCTCGTCGTGATAGCCCACGAAGATGTCGGTGGTGATGCCGCAGTCGGGTATGATGCG
>DAIOEQ010000056.1:2465-5233 GCA_036746215.1 Prevotella sp. | reverse complement strand
ACTCCTCACGGGTGTATTTGCGGTTCATCAACTTCAGTATCTTGTTGCTTCCGCTCTGAGCTGGGAAGTGGATGTGGTTGCAGAGGTTGGGCTCGTCGGCGATGGCGTGGAGGATGTCCTCGGTCATGTCCTCGGGGTTGCTGGTGGTGAAGCGCACCCGCATGGTGGGCACCTCGCGGGCCACCCTGCGCAACAGCTCGGCAAAGCTGCAGACGTGCAGCTCGTGGCCGCCCTCCTGCTCGATGATGACCCCGTTCTCGGGTCGCTTGCCGTTGGGCAGCAGGCCATAGCTGTTCACGTTCTGCCCGAGCAGCGTCACCTCCTTGAAGCCCTTGTCGCGCAGGTCGCGCACCTCGGCGAGGATGCTCTCCACGTCGCGCGAGCGCTCACGTCCCCTGGTGTAGGGCACGATGCAGTAGTGGCAGAAGTTGTTGCATCCGCGCATGATGCTGACGAAGCCCGACACGCGGTTGCCGCCGATGCGCTGGGGCAGCACGTTGCGATAGGTCTCTGTGGTCGAGAGGTTCACGTCGATGGCTTTCTCGCCCATCTCCACGGCTCCGATCATCTCGGGCAGGCTCAGGTAGGCGTCGGGGCCGCACACCAGGTTGGCGTGATGGTTGCTGATGAGGTCGTCTTTCACGCGCTCGGCCATGCAGCCCAGCACGCCGAGGATGAGTCGCCGCCCTTTCTTCTGCTCGGCGTGGAGCGTGTCGAGACGGTGGTAGATCTTGTTCTCGGCGTTCTCGCGCACCGAGCAGGTGTTGAGGAACACGGCGTCGGCGTCGGCCTCCACGTCGGTGGTGTCGTAGCCCGCCATCTTCATGATGGACGCCACGACTTCCGAATCGGCCACGTTCATCTGGCAACCGTATGTCTCAATGTATAGTTTCTTACTCATGATAATCTATGTTTCTTGGAATGTGGTGAAGGATATTTGGGTCGGGTAGGACGTGGCCGCAAGAGGCGGTGCTCCGTCCTGCCCGTCAGATGCTAACAGGTTTTGTCGTAGACGCGCCCCCAAAGCAGGTAGAACACGGTGCCCGTGACAAGTCCGCCAATCACGTCGACGGCATAGTGGGCGCGTATGTAGACCGTGGCCAGGCAGATGAGCAGGGCAAAGGGAAGCAGGGTGAAGAAGAGCCTGCGGTTGCCCGTGCGCCAGGCCAGCAACACGCAGACCACGGAGATGCCGACATGCGAGGACGGGAAGGCCGCCGTGGGCCGCTCGCCCGAGGTGTGGAGGTCGGCCACAAGGTGGTAGAACAGTCCGTCGGACCAGCCGGGCGAGGTCATCATGTCGGTGTGGGTCAGGAAGTAGTCGCCCACACTGGGGAAGACGCCCTTGGCCACCTGGTCTACGCCGACGGCGTGATAATAGTACATGGGTCCCGTGACGGGCACCAGGTCGAAAATCACATAGAAGGCGAAGAACGAGGCGAGGACGACAAACGCCGCCCGCTCAAACTGCTCATAACGGCTGAAGAAATAGAACAGCACGGTGGTGGCGATGATGGGGAAATAGCTGGCGTAGGCCATGTTCATCAGTTCGCTGAAGAAGGCCTGCGGGAAATGCTGCGAGAAGACCAGCGCGGGCTGGCATCCGAAGATGGCCTGCTCGAGCGTGGCGAAGGTGGGGTCGAGGTTGGGGAAGAGCTTGTTGAGCTCATAGGTGTCGGCATACCAGGTGCCGAGCAGCGACAGCTGGAGCAGCACGCGCAGCAGCCTGGTGAGCCGGCAGGGCACCAGCCGATAGACCACCCACATGGCGACGGTGATGGCCCCGAGCCTCACGCGGTCCCACACCATGGCCTGCGGATTGCTGAGCTTGGTCGAGGCAAAGAGCACGATGAGCAGCGTCAGCGCCATGTAGGCCAGCGTCACCCACTCCAGCGCCATGAGCCCGCGGTGGGGCTTGCGCTCCAGTTCGATGTATCGGGACAGTCGCATCACAGCCAATGGTTTTCCTTGTACCACGCCACGGCCTCGGCCACGCCACGGCGGAGGTCATAATGGGGATGGTATCCCAGCTCGTCGCACGCCGGCTCGATGTCACATCGCCAGTTGCGCTGCTTGAGAATGTTGAACTTGTCGTTGTTGAGGGCCGTCATCCGGTGGGTGGCGCGCCCCACATACTCACCGGCGAGGGTGACGAGGCGCAGCACCCAGATGGGCGCCTTGACGCGTATCCACCAGGGACGCCCCAGCTCCTGGTGCAGGTAGTCGCTGAAGGTCGACGACTGGTAGACGTTGCCGTCGGACAGGAAATACTTGCGGCCCGACATGCCATGGTCGAGGGCGAGGAACACGGCCTGCACCACATCCTTCACATAGACGAACGTGATGTCCTGCCGCTGGAAGCCCACGCTGAAATCAACGTGCTGCTTGATGCTCTTGGCCATGAGGAAATAGTCTTTCTCGCGGGGGCCGTAGACACCCGTGGGACGGAGGACGATGTAGTTGAACTCGTTGCCGATGGAGTCGAGAAACTGCTCGGCCTTGAGCTTGCTGCGGCCATAGGCGGTGTTGGGACGGGGCGTGTCGTGCTCCGTGATCTCCTGGTAGGGTCGCTCCTCTCGTATGTCGCCGAAGACGCTGAGGCTGCTCAGGTAGACGAAACGCTTCATCGGCATCTTGAGCTTCAGGATGGCATTCACCAGGTTCACCGTCCCCTGGTAGTTCACCCGCATGAAGTCTGAGGCCGAGAGGCACTTGGTCACGCCGGCGGCATGGACCACATAGTCGAAGTCGTGGCCGTCGAGCGCTTG
>DAIOEQ010000056.1:0-2455 GCA_036746215.1 Prevotella sp. | reverse complement strand
GCGAGGGTCGCCCAGGTAGCGCCTCGAACTCGACTTGCGCACGCCGGCCCATGTCTCGAAGCCGCGGCGCAAGGCCTCCTCCACTATGAAACTGCCAATGAACCCACTGGCACCGGTTATTAATATCTTCATCGTTAATGGGTTACAAAGTTACGACATTTTAAAATTCTTAGCAAAATAATCCTCATGAAATTAGGAGGTTTCAATTCTTTTTAGTTAATTTGCACATATAAACCGACTCATCTTAAAACCGAAATAATATGGGAAAAGGAAAGAAAGGCGGCAAGCATTTCAGCAAGAAGCAATTGGCCAAGCAGTTGGCCGACTTCTTCTCCGCGCAGCCGGGAAAGACGCTGTCGTTCAAAGAGATATTCAAGTCGATGCACCTCAACACGCATCCCGCGAAGATGCTGGCCATCGACATCATGGAGGAGATGGCGTGGGACGACTTCCTCACGAAGGTCTCCGACACCAGTTACCAGCTCAACACCAAGGGACAGGTGCAGGAGGGCACCTTCGTCCGCAAGGCCAACGGCAAGAACTCGTTCATCCCCGACGGGGGTGACAAGCCCATCTTCGTGGCCGAGCGCAACTCGATGTCGGCGCTCGACGGCGACCGCGTGAAGGTGTCGTTCATGGCCCGCCGCCAGAAACACATCAAGGAGGCGCAGGTCATCGAGATTCTCAAGCGCGCCAAGGATCAGTTTGTGGGACGCCTGCGGGTCGACAAGGACATCGCCTTCTGCGTGCCGCAGGACAGCTCCTTCGCCCACGACATCATCATACCGAAAAAGAAGCTCAAGGGGGGCAAGACCGACGACAAGGTCGTGGTGAAGATCATCCAGTGGCCCAGCGAGGAGCACAAGAACCTCATCGGCGAGGTGGTGGACGTGCTCGGCGAGAGCGGCGACAACAACGTGGAGATGAACACCATCCTGGCCAAGTACGGCCTGCCCTACAAGTACCCGAAGAACGTGGAGGACGCCGCCAACGCCATCTCGGGCGAGATCACGCCGCAAGACGTGGCTGAGCGCGAGGACTTCCGCGACACGTGGACCTGCACCATCGACCCCGCCGACGCCAAGGACTTCGACGACGCCCTCTCCATCAAGGAGCTCGACAAGGGCCTCTACCAGGTGGGCGTGCACATCGCCGACGTGTCGCACTACGTCACCGAGGGGAGCGTCATCGACAAGGAGGCCGTGAAGCGCGCCACGTCCATCTACCTCGTCGACCGCACCATCCCGATGCTGCCCGAGCGCCTTTGCAACTTCATCTGCTCGCTCCGACCCGACGAGGACAAGCTGGCCTTCTCGGTCGTCTTCAACCTCGACGACGAGGCCAACGTGAAGAGCTTCCGCATCGTGCACACCATCATACGCTCCAACCGCCGCTACGCCTATGAGGAGGCGCAACAGGTCCTGGAGGACAACGGCGTGAAGGACGGCACCGGGCAACCCGCCCCGGCGCCAGGCAAGGCGGGCTACAAGGACGAGTACGGATGGGAGATCTGCACCCTTGACCGCCTGGCCAAGAAACTGCGCGAGAGGCGCTTTAAGAACGGAGCGGTGAAGTTCGACTCCGAGGAGCTCCACTTCACCGTCGACGAGAAGGGACACCCCACGGGTTGCTACTACAAGCGGTCGAAGGACGCCAACAAGCTCATCGAGGAGTTTATGCTCCTGGCCAACCGCACCGTGGCCGAGAGCGTGGGCCGCGTGCCCAAGGGCAAGAAGGCCAAGGTGCTGCCTTACCGCGTGCACGACAACCCCGACCCGCAGAAGATGGAGACGCTGCGCGAGTTCACGGCCAAGTTCGGCTACAAGGTGAAGACCGAGGGCACCAAGGGCGCCATCGCCCGCAACATCAACAAGCTCATGGACGAGTGTGAGGGCAAGCGCGAGCAGAAGCTCATACAGGCCATAGCCCTCCGCGCCATGATGAAGGCCAAGTACTCCATCCACAACATCGGCCACTTCGGCCTGGCGTTCGACTATTACACCCACTTCACCTCGCCCATCCGACGCTATCCCGACACCATGGTCCACCGCTTGCTGACGCGCTACCAGCAGGGCGGACGCTCGGGCAACGCCAAGCACTACGAGGAGCTCTGCGAGCACTGCTCCGACATGGAGCAGGTGGCGCTCAACGCCGAGCGCGAGTCCATCAAGTATAAGATGGTGGAATACATGGGCGACAAGATCGGCGAGGAGTACGACGCGCACATCAGCGGCATCACCTCGTATGGCATCTACGCCGAGATCGACGAGAACCACTGCGAGGGCATGGTGCCCATGCGCGACCTCTCCGACGACTACTACGACTTCGATGAGAAGAACTTCCTCCTCCGTGGCCGTCGCCACCACCATAAGTACCAGCTCGGCGACGCCATCCGCATCAAGGTGGCTCGCGCCAACCTCGAGAAGCGGCAGCTCGACTTCACCATTGTCGACTG